>NZ_JADDYG010000684.1:62967-71734 GCF_015163535.1 Vibrio sp. OPT46
GGACAATGAACGCGTCGAGCAATGGGAATACTATCGCGAGAATCACAAAGAAAATGAGGGTGACAACTACTAATTATTTTTATCGATACGTCACCTTCCCTCTATCACTTAGGAGCCTTTGGGCTCCTTTTTTATTTGATTTATCAAAGTGTTCTTACGTTGTTTTTACATACCTCTGACTTTACCGCACATCGACCCTATATCGAACAGTGTTCTATTCTTGACATTCCCCTGACATAACTTTCCACTTGGACAATAAAATTCCAAACACAGATCACACTAATTCACATTTCTTCCACATTTTCTGGGACAGGTGAGCAAGATGAAAACACAAATAGTAAAAGAAGCCGAGTCAGCCCCAAGCAACGTTGTTACTGAAAAATCAAAGCGCATTATTTATAAATCGAGTTTAAACGCCTTGATGATTGTCGCTATAAGTATTCTCGTTAACCTTAGTCTTCGTCTTGATTATGTCGTGTTGGGATCAAGCCTTGGCGAGCTTTCCGTTACAGAAACGCTCCAGCTTGTGATGCTTGCTATTGCATCATGGTCGTTTTTCAGCTTATCGAAACAACAGCCTCAGCTAAAGCATGCGGCTATTTTGATTGCAGGATTTTTTGCAGTACTGATTATTCGCGAAACGGACTATTGGACAGACATGATTCATCATGGCTCTTGGGTTTTCCCAGCACTTGCTGTCACCGCACTGGCTTGCGCCAAAGCTTACCAAGGTGGTAAAGGTACCATGAACGAAATGGCGACCATTTTAACGGTGCCACATATGAAGCTATTAGTTGGTGCTGTAATGCTATTATTAGTCTTCTCTCGTTTGTATGGTATGGGTAGTTTTTGGCAACAAGTGATGGACGAAAATTACATCCGTGATGTTAAAAATATCTCAGAAGAAGGTATAGAACTGCTTTGCTACTGTTTGATCGCATTAAGCGCCGTCCGCACAAAACGCGAGCTTAATGAATAGACTCTGGGTCAAAGCGACGGTTCAATGCCGTCAGTATCGGATGGAAGATACTTAATGCCTTTTCCGCAGCACCTACAGATTCATCCAAGGCCGTCATTTCGACGGCCTTTTTCATTTCTTTAATATGTTGCAAAGCCTCTTTATCGAGCGGTAAAGAGAGCAATTTATGAATAGTATCTCTTGCGATCATAAGTGGCTTTTTTCGGACAATTGATAAATCTCGGAAAAATACGCCATGCTTGACCCCTTCTAAATAAACTCGGTAGGTTGTGAGTTCATCGAGTAGCAAGAATGTCTCCGCCATAAGCCCTTTATGTGGGTATGGCACGCTAATATGTTTGCTGATATCCAGTGGAATATTGAGGGTCACCCCCATGGATTCGCAATCGGATTTAAGTACTCGTAATAAGCCTTGCTCATCCATCAAATTCTGGATATCAATGATTCGTTCGAGGTGGTAGTCATTAGACAGCAAGATAACCTCAACCGGATGCCCCAACCATAACTCGAACAACCCACTTTTGCACAAAACTTGGGAAACATAACGCATGTTTTGAAACGTGTTCAACGACTCCGTTTCTAAGAGTATATGACGTTCAGGGAACGGATTCACAGAGTCTGCGTTTAGGGTTCTAAAATACGCGTACATCGCCTCTGCTTCAGAAACACTTTGTCCTTGCGTTACTCCGCCACAAAAAACAATCACCGTTCGCTCTATCGGTAGTGATGCAGTCCTACAAGACAAAGCTTCGACTCTGGTTATGCCCTCAGAGGTCAACCTGTTATTGACGAGGCGTTTACCTAAAACGATGACGATGTTGTCTAACTTCATTTTAAAATCTCGCGCTTAGTTGGCAGTGTTACAAAAATCTTCTTTCACTCCCGACCCACAAGCTTTAACATCTAGTTAACAACACTGTTCTAGAGACCTTTATAAAGGTTCACTGCTAAAGGAAGTCAATTATGCTGTCGATTTTCGATATATTTAAAATTGGTGTCGGGCCATCCAGCTCCCACACTAATGGTCCTATGCTTGCCGGATTCCATTTCACTCAGCTAGTTAGCGACTCTATGGCGAAAGTGCATCGGGTGCAAGTGGACCTTTATGGCTCATTGTCACTGACAGGTCGAGGGCACCATACAGACCGAGCCACGGTCCTTGGTTTGATGGGAAATAAACCTGATACCATCAAAATGAGCAGTGCCAAAAGTGCGCTACAAAATACCATAGACAATAATACGCTCATGCTCGCCGGTACACACCAGATTGAGTTTAGCTACGACCATGACATCGTCTTTCATAGCGACAACCTTCCCCTGCATGAAAATGGTATGACGATTACGGCATTAGACGCAGCTGGAGATCAAGTAGCGTTTGAAATTTATTACTCCATTGGAGGCGGATTCATCGCCACCCCCGACGAACTAGAGAACGGCACGCAACAAAATGAGGTCGCAGTACCATTTCCGTTTACATCCGCAGATGAGATGCTGGAAAAAGCCGAGACGAACGGTTTCAGCTTGGGAGGCATGATCCTCCAAAACGAACTCGCATTTCGCTCAGACGAAGAAATTAACCAAAGAGCAGAGCAAATTTGGAAAGTGATGTCGCTCTGCATGCAACGTGGCTTCGATACGGAAGGGATTTTGGAAGGTGGTCTAAATGTCACTCGTCGAGCACCAAACCTTTTGAAAAAGCTCGAAGCCAACGCTGCAGTTGAAAACGATCCGATGGAGATCATGGATTGGATCAATCTCTTCGCCTTTGCGGTTAGTGAAGAAAATGCAGCAGGAGGGCAAGTCGTTACTTCTCCAACGAATGGCGCAGCAGGGGTGATTCCGGCGGTATTGATGTACTACCATCGCTTCATCAAAGAGCTCGATGTTAAACAGCTAAAAGACTTTCTCGCAGTCGCCGGCGCTATCGGCATCTTATATAAAACTAACGCGTCAATTTCTGGTGCAGAAGTGGGGTGTCAGGGAGAAGTTGGGGTTTCTTCATCCATGGCTGCCGCTGGCTTAACAGCGCTAAGAGGGGGCAGTAACGAGCAGATTTGTATTGCTGCGGAAATTGCGATGGAGCATTCATTGGGTATGACTTGTGACCCGATTGGCGGCTTGGTTCAAGTACCTTGTATTGAAAGAAATGCCATGGGAGCAATGAAAGCGATTAATGCATCGCGTATGGCATTAAAGCGCACAAGTAAATGCTTAATTTCGTTAGATAAAGTTATCGAAACCATGTATCAGACTGGTAAAGATATGAATAAAAAATACCGTGAAACTTCTTTGGGGGGCTTAGCTGTCATTCATATGGCACCGCCATGCGAATAATGGCAGGTGGTCATTGCGCTTAGCTTCTCACCATACGCTTATCTGGTAATTATGATCTGATGATATTACATATAGAAATGCCGCGAAGAACGCGGCATTTTCTTAACAAGAAACTATTCGATTAATCACGTCGACCACGAAGTTCAATTTTTTGAGTTGCAGCATCCGAATGGATTGTTACACCGCCATAGGCCATTTCATTGCGACCCTTCAGCGTCAATTGAGAATCTGCACGCTCTACGTCAACCTGATTTTTCGTTGCCATCGTCATATCAATCGTGCCCGTGTATGACCCATCGCCAGCAAATGCTACGTTTGTTGAGCAAACCATCAAAACAAGTGCGATTAGTTTTTTCATACATCACCTCTATTATCGTTCTTACTTTCTGTCGGTGGAAAAACTGTAACAACAGAAACGCGCTCATACGAGGAAAGCCATTATTTACCAAATGGAAATCCATGCTAATAAACTGATGTAACCAAGAATAACTTATCGTTACCTTCAATAAATCAGGGATAAGGCAGCAACTTAAATTGACCGAGCGTTGTCTTTTCTTAAGAAATTCAGCGATATGATTTGTCGACAAAAGCCAAGCGAGACAATGTATGAGCGTTAATCTGGATATTCAAAATATTTTGGTATTAAAACGGATGTATGAGTTACGTAACGTCCGGTTAGTCGCAGAATCACTCGGTAAAACGTCAGGAGCAATCAGCAAAAATCTGACAAAGATGAAAACTCAGCTCAATGATCCGCTATTCGTTCAGACCAAAAATGGCTTTGAACCAACACCTTTTGTGGAAGCGAACATTGCGCATTTTGAGCAAATAATCAACAGTATTGATTCCATCAAACCACAGCATTTTTCACCAGCTCATTTTGACGGTTCAATCACTATTTATGCCAACACATTGTTTTGGGAGTACTTTGGTGACAAGTTTTACTTGGAGTTACTAAAGCACGCTCCAGAAGCAAAATTCTCATGTTTGCGCTGGGGTAGCGAAGCAAAAAAACGATTAATTGACGGTGAAAACGCCATTGCGATTCATTACTTTGATGAAGATCTGCCACAGTCAATTGTTCAGACCGAACTAGGGCGAGGAAAAGCGGTATTTTTTGTTCGACAAGATCATCCCGCTCAAAACTCCCAAGAACTAGAAGAATACCCTTTTATACTTTTTAAAACGCCGGGATGGAACGACTACCGATACCCAGTGTTGGAAAGGCTCAAACATATAGGTTTTAGAACCACACCTAAAGTGGAAATTGAGCATCCAGCGATGATTCAAAAAGTGCTTCTGCAAACGAATCATTTTGGCATAACGATGAGTGGACATGTTCCTAAGGGTTGCCGGAGTATCGCGCTTCCTGCTGGGCTAGAGCTTGATGTTCGCTACGTGATGAGCTGTCGTCGCTCTCAACAGCAAGCTCCGGTAAATCAGTGGTTATTAGATGTCATTAAGCATGTCGCTCAGTCCTAGACTGATGACTTGCTACTGCTAATAATAGCCAAACCACACATGCGCTCTACTTACTCGCTGAACGAACATTAAAGACTCTGTATTAACCATTGAGCAAAGGTGTTTACGTGTGATTTTTCGGATGCTCGAACCATCATATAATGTGCACCAGAACTTGGCATATGCCAAGTTCCAACCTGGACTAATACGCCCTGTTGCAGCTCATCCTCAACAAGAAAGTCTCTTACCAACAACACGCCAAGTTGATTAATCGCAGCATGAATAGCAAGCAATGAATGCTCAAACTCGGCGACGACTTTGCTCACCTTCCCTGGATAACCTTGGTGCGCAAGCCACTCTTGCCAAGATTCATGATAACCGCTAGTGCAGATTTTAGGCACTTTAGCTAACTGCGAGAGGTCATTTATCGGGTTTAAATGCATAAAGCCCGGGCTTGCGACAACGATCCAGTTTTCTTGGGTTAATCGTATGGCTTCTTGCTCTTGCCAATCTCCATCTCCGTTAATAATTTCGATATCCGCAATCGCACTGGCGCTTGGAACTGTACTAGCAGTAGTCGAGATTTTAAAGGAGATGTCTGGGAATTGTCGCTGAAAATCAGCCAATCTTGGCATTAACCATTGAGAGCAAAAGCTGTGAGCGACATGTAAGTTAACTTGCGTATTCTTGGGACGAGTAAATAAATGCTGCGTCGTGGTCGATAATGTTTGAAGCACATGATTAACCACTGGCCAGTATTCTTGCGCGGAGCAGGTCAGCGTAAGGTGAGTGCCCTTGCGCACGAATAACGTCGCATTGAGCTGTGACTCTAGCGATTTCACCTGTTGGCTTACGGCCGCACGAGTCACATTTAGCTCCTCTGCGGCTTTTGTAAAACTCTGTAGTCGCGCCGTGGCTTCAAAAGCTCGGAGCAAATTGAGCGGCGGTAAACTTTGCATATCATTCTCCCAAGCACTTGGCTGTCATGCTATGAACTGGTGATGACAAATTGATGAAGGAGCTGAGTTTACGTATGTTGAGCACATGTCAAAGCGTCCCGATATAACTATGTTTCTACACAACTACTGAGTTAGTTAAGCGGGATCAAAAAAGCCAGCGTGATACACGCTGGCTTTTGGAACTTTATCTTAAGCAGGAATTATTCTGCTTTTTCAGTTGTTTGGTATTCAAACGCAGGAACAACCACTTCAACACGACGGTTCATTTGACGACCTTGACGTGTCTCGTTGCTTGCCACTGGGTTAGCTTCACCCATGCCTTTCACTGTCATACGCTCAGCCGCAATACCTTTTGCTTGGAACTCGTCAGCAACGGCTTTCGCACGTTTTTCTGTGAGTTGCTTGTTGTAAGCAGCAGAACCTGTCGTATCGCTGTAACCCGTGATCTCAACTTGAGCTTGTGGGTAAGTATTCATCAAATCAACGGTACCAGAAAGGTTCGACGCGTCTTTCACTTCTGCACTTTCTAAGTCGAATTGTACTGTCGCTGTTGTTTGAGCAGGGTAAACGTGATCTACAATGCGTGTTGCAGGACGTGCTTCTACCACCTCTTCAACGGCTTTTTCTTGAACGACTGGCTCAGAACCAAACTTGTAGTTGAAACCGATACCGAAGAAATCTGAATCCATGTCTTCAATTACATCATCAGACATATCTTGGTAGCGTTGGTATTCAGCACGTAGGCTCCAGTTGTAGTTGATTTGGTATTCAGCACCCAGAGAGCCAGTTGGTACGAAATCTTTCTCGTCACCAGCCATCATGTATGCAGCACCAACTTTCGCGAATAGATTCCAAGAATCCGTTAGCGGTAGGTTAAATTTAGGAGCAAGCGTCAACGCCCAAAGATCACCATCAACGGTGTTTAGGCCAGGCTTTTTGAAGTTTGCAGTGAAGTCACCAAGGTAATCAACACCATACTCTGCTGCAACGTACTTGTTGAAGCTGTAGCCTAAGTGCATAGATGCTGCAAAACTGTCGTCGTCACAAGGTTTGTTTAGGTAACACGCATCGTTTAGAGAGTTGTAACCTACTTTACCGCCCATGTAAGTGTCAGCAAGTGCAACGTTTGAGATCACACCACCAGCAAGTACAGTAGCCACTGCTATAGCGATTTTTTTCATTATTCTTTTCCTTTTTCTTGTACACAAAGCAACACACCGCGGCAGCATACTGCCGTAAAATATGAAGCCGTAACTTTCTCTTTTCTTCGAATAGAAATAGCTAAATAGCGTAGGAAAGAATCAAAAATGATATTCAAACGCCAATGACGTAAAACGGAAAAAGGTAACCTCAAGACCATCTATTCATGAGCTTCATCCGCATACCCAACCGAAAAATAAAGTTCGTTGCGTTGGTTTAGCCATAGTCAATTCGTTGCGGAGAATATCACAAAGAAGCCAACTTTCTGTGACACAAATCACCATAAAAAGCCACTTTCTCAAATTTAAGAATCATCATTTAAGCTTGTGAATGGCAACAAATTTTTACAGGGGAGCGTGGAGCTGGAGAGCACAAAAAAACAGCTCATTTAAATGAGCTGTTTTCGAAATAATGAAAAAGCGTTAACTCGTCGAGCTAAATTTTATCCGCTACGGTTAACGTTGCAGCTAATACATCTTGCCCAAACAAGACACTACGCTCAGGAGACCAACCATAAAGTGGATCTGGGTGATTGTTGTTATCTTTAAATGGCATTTCGATTGTGTAAGACAAGCATTTGAACTGCTCTGCAACCCAATTTGAACCGACCGTCAAATTCGCTTTACCAGGCTCATCTTTATCGTAACCAATCTCATCTTGGAACTCTGGCGTAATAGTCAGTAACGCTTGCTTAAATGATGTATCTAAAGCGGCAAGATTTTCATCGTAAGAAGGAATACCTTCTGAGCCAGCGACGAAGTTATACGGAATCGCTTCATCGCCATGGATATCTAAAAACATGTCAACACCCGTTTCCAGCATGCGCTGACGCACAAGGTAGACTTCTGGGCTCTTTTCCATTGATGGCGTTTGCCATTCACGATTTAGGTTTACACCTACTGCGTTGGTACGCAAGTGACCGCGAATACCACCGTCTGGGTTCATATTTGGTACGACGTAAAGCACCGCTTTTTCAAGCAATGCACGCGCAACCGTGTCGTTTTCATCTAACAGACGTTGGATCATACCTTCCATGAACCATTCCGCCATTGTCTCACCTGGGTGCTGACGTGCAATCATCCAGATTTTCTTTTTACCTTCTTCTGGCTCACCGAAAGTAAGCAGGCTCATGTCGTTGCCGTCTAATGTATGGCCTAGTGTTTCAAGTTGGCAGTGGTGCGCGCTTTGTGCCATGTGTAACAAGTCTAAATGACGATCGTACGTGTATGGCGCAAAGTACGCGAAGTAAATTGAGCTGCGCTCAGGGATTACAGTGAAAGTCAGCGTGTCGCCATCGAACTCTGCCGGTACTCGGAACCATTCTTCACGATCGTAAGACGCAACCACATCGTAACCTTGCCATCCTTCTGGATAAGCCGATTTAGCCAAATCAAGCAATTTGATGGTGTGCGATTGCTCAGCTTCTGTCTCAAGACGGAAGTGGAACCACTGGTAGAATTCCGACATATTGTCGTTAGGAATTTTGAGTTGGATGTCGTTTTTGTCGTCCGCTTTCACTACGTGAATGCTGCCGCTATCGAAGTTGCTGAATACTTTCATTTTATGACTCACCTTTTAAATCTGAGCTTGAAAGACAGAGGCTAACACAAGGCTTCATCGCGCCCCAATGACTTTCACTGCAAACTGTCTCGTTTGTGGCTAAAGTCTTCAGTTTAGTCAAGCTTATCCGCTTTGCCTGCTGGTCCCGCGAGTTTTGCTAGCCACTTATCCCAGATGAATGGCGTCTGCTCGTTATCTTCTGCTTCCTCTTTGCGACGTACCGCGTTGCGCACTATCATAGCCCCGGTCCAGCGAAGCGGTTCTGGTGGGAAAT
>NZ_JADDYG010000684.1:71778-78329 GCF_015163535.1 Vibrio sp. OPT46
CTCTGGCGGGAAATGCCCCAACGGCCCTTTGGCTAAACCGCTTTTCGTCCATTCATTATCGATTCCCAATGCCAACGAAGATAAGATTTTTCCGCCCATTCGAGTCTGCGCTACACCATTGCCTGAATAACCAAATCCGTAAAAGATATTGCTCTGTTTATCTAGCTCACCGAAAAAAGGGAAACCAGTAGCAGAACGATCAGAACCCCCCGTCCATGAATAAGCAAACTCCTCCCCTATCAAATGAGGAAACAACTTATCGAACGACTTGCGCAGTAGACCTTGGTAGCGTGTTGGCTTGTTAAACATTGCGTCAACTTGGTTATTGAAAGAAAACTGATTGCCGCCTTTCCCCAACAGCAAACGGCCATCTGGCGTATCTCGGTAATAGTGGACGAAGATACGTGAATCCAACACGCTAGAACCTGCCTGCCAACCAGATAGAGGTAGTGCGTCACCAAGCGGCTTGGTGATCACCATGTCGGAAGAGACCACCACGATACTGTTTTTGAACTGTTTAAACTGCTCCACCATCCATGCATTTAATGCCAATACCACCTGCTGCGCTTGAATGTTTCCTTTAGGTGTACAGACAATGGCAGGTTTTCCATAATCTAGACGCGTCATCGGCGTGTTCTCATAAACTTCTACACCCAGATCAATAGCAACACGGCGTAACCCTCTCGCTAATAATGCAGGTTGAACGCTCGATGCAACTGGAGAGTGAAAGCCCTCTATATTGCGCGGCGATCCCGCATTGGCACGCAGTTCCTCCACCGAGCAACGACGCCAACTGTTCACTTCTAATCGCTTTAACTCGTCCACAACTGGCTGCATTCCCCCAGTTTGAGCCGGATTGGTTGCAGTGTAATAAACCCCTTTTAACGATAATTGCGCATCGATGTTGTGCTGCTGACAAAAGTCGTCAATCTCTAGCACTGCTTGTTCCGACTCTTTTACTAACCAAGCAGCATGTTCTTCACCGAATAACCGTTTCAATGTCGGGAACTTGGTAGACCAAGTCAGCATACAACCGCCGTTTGCGCCCGATGCACCACTGCCACAAAGGCCTTTTTCAATCACGACTACCTTTTTTTCCGGAGATTGCTGCTTAATCATAATCGCGGTCCAAAGTCCGGTGTATCCGCCACCAACAATCGCAACGTCAGTATTAATGTTCTGCTGTAACGGTTGTGGCGTTTCTGGTTGCTCAGCTTCAATTGCCTGCTTGAACCAATATGAATGATGTGTCATCGGGTATCCTTTGTAGAAGTGACGCACACAACCGTGCTTTGTCACCACTTTACAAACCTACCGAATATTCAACGAGCTAGAAAAACTTACGCTGAGCATTAGAAAATATTTAGATCCTATCCCAAAAGGGGTTTATTCCAAACAATGAGGCCACAAGCAAAATGCGACATGGCCTCGTAGTTTTCTATTTCTTATCCCAACGAACAAGCAATCTACGATAATGGTTTAACCAGCTATGGGTTCGCTCCACTACCCAACTATGAGCCTTAAAATCATCCGATTGTTTTAAGCTAGCTGCCTCTTCTTCTCGTGATTGAACATGAGGGATGTAGTTCAAAGTAACCAGTTCATCATGTAACCTCTGTCGAGATACAGTGGCGCTTGTAAAGGTGGTCGATAGCTTTCTAATGCATCTAAAGTTTGAAGTACCCATTTGATATCGTGAACGTTGGCACCACGCTGACTACAGCAAGTGGCAATCCATTCGCATCCGTCAACAAACTGCGTTTTATGCCTTGTTTTTGGGTTCTTTGCTGTTTTTTTGAGCCAGATAAAGGCACTTTAGTTTGGCAGCCATCCATTGATATAGAGCGCCAATCAACACCAACGTAAATCATGCCATTTTGCCAAAATCGCTCAAAAACGCCTGCATCTCGCCACTCTTGAAAGCGACGATGTGCGAAGCTAGAGGTACAAATGCCCGTTGCGTTAAGCGCATTCCACTGACAACCAGTTCTAAAGACAAAAAGAATGCCGTTCATCGCATCACTATTATCGACTCGTTTTCGATGCGTACCGAAGGATGGTTAGTCTTATGAACGGGCAACAATGGCTCAATTTTTCCCAGAGCACATTAAAGATCAGGTATTATGTTGAACTCATTTACAGTATTTTCAATAGGTGTTGATTTAGCTCAGGCAACACCTATTGAGATAGGTTCTTAGCTCGAGGGCTGCGATATCACTTGGGAAGTCGACGATTGATTATTACATGGGGGTCGCTAAATAGAGTTTGTCTTTGTCTCTATCGACATACACCACATAAGGGACATTGCCAACACGAAATCCATAGGGCTCAACGGCAGCTTCTATCGGAATAACTCGTTCGATTTTACGGTTGAGTAAATCAACTCGCCAGATGCAGGCATAGGCTGATGAGTTATCAAAATAGATTTCATAACTATCGCCCCCCCAAGAAAGGTTATTGATCACCCAGTTTTCGTAGTGATCATTAATCAGAATGCTTTTATGGTAGGGGCTTTCAACGAGTAATTGGCCGTCATCGCTGCTTATTTGACTTTGTTGGTCGGCTGATACTAGCGGTACGGACGAATAGCGTCCTTTGTGCGGAGGTGGCACATAGGGAACCTGTACCAGAGAGGGGGATGCTGCAGTGAGATCTAGCTCAAAATAATCATCCTGTTTGTTTTTTATATACAGCAGTGATTCTTCGATACTATGGACATAGACCTGTTCAGGTGCTGTGAATACGGTCTTTTTGTTACCCGTTAGCAAATCAAGCGTCTTTATATCATTGCCAAGATTATAAATTAGCTCAATACGATCCTTATATTGAGCGACAAGGAAGTTTTCCTCACTAGCCATTTCATTGATGTCGATGAGCGCTTTATGTCCCCACCAGTTGTATGGGTCGACGGTAAAATCTGTCGTTATTGTTTTTTCTAGCTCAGTAAGGTGTTCCGGTGAGTAATCATTGTCGCTTTTGCTCTGTACCATACCGGTATTGAGCTGTGCGACTTGCTGTTGCGTTGTTTCGTTGGTTTGATAAGCGCGTAATGAATAGTATTCGGTACGTTTGTTAACGGATTGGGGTTGCAGGGGGCCTTCTGTGTTAAAGACATAGGCAACCATCATAGAGCGTTCGTCGCCAAGGAAGAGAAGACGGGTCTTGCCATCGTTGGGTATAACACCGTCGAAGGGAATGCGAATTGCTTTATTTTCGGTGTCCGCCTTTAGTAAGGTTAGTGATGTCCCTTGTGTTAATGTTTTGGGGCCAATACATTCTATCGAGTCATGATTTGCGACTTTGCCTTGCCAAGATGCCGGCACGGAAAGGAAGTTTTTGTCAAAAGCACAACTTGAGCGAGTAAGCCGTGTATCAATCCGTGATTCGGTTTGCTTAAGTGAACATAGGCCAAGGTTGGTTTGTATTGCTTGGGCGATACGGGAATGTTTCTGTAACGTATCGGCCTTAACAAGGGAGGCTATGTCGTCACATGCTTTTTGATTATCGCTCCGTGATGCCGCGAGAGAATAGTCGCTAAGCAGCCATAGTGTTTCTACTGACGGTGAATGCGCCGAAAACAAAGCTGGGCAACTATCAGCATAAAGATAAGCTGCGTAGTAGGCTGCTGTGTAATCTTTTTTCTGATAATGCTTTAAAAATAGTGCTCGCGTTTTAGCAGTGGTTGTATCGTTGCATGCATTGTTTTCCGTATTGGCTTTAAGCGCAGTGGGAAGTGCAAAAAATCCAACCATGACAAGCGGTAAGATAATTTTTCTCATTAACTGGTGTAATTGTTGTTTATGGTATCAGCACTATAACAGAAAATAGTGGCAAGGCGGTGATGTTAAGTCAGCGAAACAGAGCCAGCGAAAGAGTTGAGCAGTTTCATTCTGGTTTGTGGTCGGTATGAACAGTGCTAAGAATCAAAAGGATTGTCGCTCATAGCCAGCAAAAGGTGCTTTAGTTTGGCAGCCATTGATCTAGAACGCCAATCAACACCCTCGTAAATCAGACCATTTTGCCAAAATAGCTCAAAAACGCCTGCATCTCACCACTATTGAAAGCTACGATGCGCAGAGCTAGAGATACAAATACCCGTTGTGTTAAGCGCATTCCATTGACAACTAGTTCTGAGAACAAAAAGAATGCCATTCATCGCATCACGATTATCGACTCGTTTTCAATGCGTACCGAGAGGATGGTTAGTCTTGTGAGCGGGCAACAATGGCTCTATTTTTTCCCAGAGCGCATCGAAGATTAGGTATTGTGTTGAACTCATTTACAGTGTTTTCAATAGGTGTTGATTTAACTCAGGCAACACCTATTGAGATAGGTTCTTACGAGATATTACATTTAAGACACACATTCATCAGGAATATATATTTAATAATAAAAAGGGGAGCAAATGCTCCCCAAAAATAATAAAACGAATTCACAACAAGGATTAAATAGGCAATAGAGTTATAAATGCTAGCGAATAAATTAATTAACGATTACCAGGTTCACGCATGCGGTACTCGTATTGAACATTGAGAATAGGCTGGTAAACAACTTGCCCGTCACTTTGCAAGAACTCATTTACCATGACTTTTGAGTCAGTGATAGAAAACGATTGGCGATCAACATACGTTGTAAGGCTCGTAAACTCATCACGGAGTTGTCCAGATGATTTATTTTGGTAGCTTTGGATCATGTCTCGGCCCATTTCATAAGCCGCTTGTTTGCTATCCATTACGTCGCCATGGATAGTTTCGGTATCGTTTGTCCACTGATAACCACCAGCAAGAGCCATAGAAGGTGCAGCAATCAGAGCAATCGTACTTGCTAAAGTTGTTAAGCGTTTCATAAACCTCTCCTTACTTACCTTTACATCGGGCCAAAATTGGCTCGATACTTATAAGGTACGTATAAAGACCTAAAACACGTCAAAACAATTTCAAATAATGTTCAATTTTCGTTCAACTTATTTCACATTAACTTAGCAACTCAACGTCATATTCAGCCGACATTCGCATTTTCTTCATTTTGAACAATGGGTTTCAACCTGACACTTCCTTACCAAACCATACAATACCTAAGGTCAATTTTCTCTTAGAATTCCAGCAAAAGAACAGTGTTCAAAACCTTACAAAAACGTCGGACACAGCAAAAACCACCTCTTTTCAGTCGTGCTTTGCATTCCTCCTTTTCGGGTTCTTCGCTGCTCGTCCGTCGGTTCTTAATTGTCGCTATTGAGCACAAGTTAATCTGGAGTGAAAATGACCGCGAACAAATCTATTTTTTACCATAGCAAATCGATTTACTCAGATGATTATGCTGATGTCTACAAGCCAATTTGGACCTACAGAGCTAAGTTCATCTTACGTGCGCTTTATTACAAACGTGCATTTAAGCACCTTTCAGACAATATTGAATCGTCATTGTTAGAGTTGCTTTGTACACGTACGCATCGGTTTTTAGAGAAACCGTTTCGTCCGTATATCATCAAAAACAACTCAGCGTTCGATCGTTCTAACTTGGTAGTTGATCACTATAAAACTATTTCAGAACTGTTTTCTAAACAAACAATCGAAGAAATCTACACAGACTCGAAAGGCCTAACATTAGCCTCTTTTGAAATTGACGAAATACTGTACTCGGTGAGATTAGTATACGAAGCACGTTATCAAAAAGAAGGCGACATGAGCCTAGTGCTGCACAGCGCTGAAGATGGCAACTTCTACACGCTCTCTTTTACGCTAGGTCACATCGAATCTGGACGCAGCATTATGATTGGAGGCTTACAAGGACCGCGAAGCAGTGAAGAAAACAACGCGAAAATTAAAAAGCTAACTCGTAAGCTTTACGGACAGAGACCAAAAAGCTTGATGGTGAGCTTGCTCACTTTGCTCGCACAAATTTGGGAAGTAAATACGATTCTAGCGGTGAAAACGCAGTCCCATACTTACGCAGCTAAACGTTACAGCAAAGGGCGAATAAAAACGGATTACGATGCACTCTGGCAAGAATTGGGCGGCACCGAATACAATCGTCATTTTTACTCAATTGATGTAAATGCACCCCGTAGAGATATCGAAGGCATGTCGCGCTCTAAGCGTTCGATGTATCGTCGCCGTTATGAATGGCTAGACTACACCAAGGTCACTTTCGAACAAATATTAAAAGGCGAGCAAGCTAAAAGCTAAGGAGAAGCGTTCATGCGTTATTCATTCATTACTGCTTTAGTGTTGTCGGCTTTTTCTTTGTCAGCCAATGCAGAAACCAGTGAGCACATCATAGGTACAAACATTGGCTATGGCGATGTGAACTACGATGCTCCGACAAGCAAAGAATCAGGCGACATGTTCTTAGGTGAAATATATTACCGCTACATGCCAACACATAACTTTGGTATCGAAGCAGGTTATAAAGGCGCGTTTGACGGTATCGGCTCGATACTCGTGAGTCCGATTTCAGAAGTCACCGATACGAGCTTCTCCGGACCTCGCTTGAGTGGCTATGCTAGCTATCCTCTGGGTTCAGGTTTCGAACTGTACGGCAAGGCAGGTGTC
>NZ_JADDYG010000684.1:78391-78985 GCF_015163535.1 Vibrio sp. OPT46
ACTCTCTACACTCTCGAATACACTTATAAAGTGAACGGTCAGAGCAAGAACATCGAACACTCAAGTGTCGGAGGTGAAGCGGCTGGCGGTATCGGCTGGAGCTATAAACACTTTGGTTTGAATGCAGAATATGTGTACTCAAAAAACAGCGATTTTGACTCTAGCGGCGTGATGTTTGGTGCGCAACTGCGTTTTTAAACAAGGCTTACAAGTTAATACAAAAGGCAGCGAGAGGCTCATTCGCTGCCTTTTTTCGTGAATATAGGTCAATACGCAAGCGCGAGAATGATCCCCGCCACGATAGAAGTAACGCCAAGCCCTCGGGTGAGATACCATTTCTCAGACAGAAACCAAATCCCCATAAACAATCCAAACACAATGCTGATTTGCCTTAGTGCCACCACCAAACTCACGTTGTCTGTCATGGTCATCGCAAACAGCACCAAGCCGTAGGTGGATGCCATCATTACCCCTGCCATGCTGGCTGTTTTGCGGATCTGCCACGCAGTCTTAATCTCATCTGGTTTGCCCGTAACTAAGCACCACACAAGAGCAGGAATACCAATTGCCCAAAACTGCACGCCCAAGTAGAAG
>NZ_JADDYG010000684.1:79034-83694 GCF_015163535.1 Vibrio sp. OPT46
TTGCACTGTACTGATCATTCAAGATCTCTGGCGCTTGCCCTGTGAGTAAACTCAGCGCTTCTTTATCAACCACGGAGTAACCCGTTGTGCCTATTGCGGCAATTAATGCCCAGAACACACCGACATTCAAATAAGAGCTCAGCGTCATCTGACGAAAGTTCGTCAGTGGTACCAGCATACAACCAAGGGTTATCAGCAAGAATCCAAGCCACTGCTGACTGGATAATTCATGCCCCAATGCCACACTGATTGCGCCAACCATCATCACAGGCAGTGCCCGAGCAATCGGATAAACCACGCCCACGTCTGCGTGCTTATAAGCGACAATCAAGCCGACCAGATAGACCATTTGTGAAATGCCGCTAATGAACAGCAATCCCCAAAATTCACTCGGTAATGATGTCCAGCCAATGGTCGCCAAATACCAAATCAAATAAGGGGTAAGAATGGCACAGGCAGAAAAGCTGGCGGCCATGGTAAACGCGAGTCCAGAGCCTGAGTTGCTTTTACCAAGAATATTCCAACCCGCATGGAGAACAGCAGAAAAAACGACGAGACCAATCGCCAACAAATCCATTTCAATGTTCCTGTTTGAATAAAATAAAGGCCCCGATATGGAGCCTTAGATGATGAGAAAATCCACTTAGCGATTGAGTTCCGCCAGAGATTCAATGCTGATGGCATCGTGTCGCCAATACTCGATATCGCAATCAATCAATTCACCGTGCTGATTGTAGTTGATGCGCTCCACTACCATCGCTGGCGTACCGGCTGTCGCGCGCAATGCTTGAGCCATTTCACCCAACAAAGTGCTGGTTGAAATGCGGTAGCGAATCTTTTGATATGTAACGCCATAATGATCGCGATAAATGTCCGTCAGCGAATTTGATAAATCGTAGTCCAACAGGTTCGGAAACAGCTCTGGGCGAATGTAGTTTGTTACGAATACCACAGGTCTATCTTCAAGGTATCGCACACGGTCGACTCGATACACATCCGAGAAAGGCTGCAAGTCCAGCAAACGCGCCGCTTGTTTGTTTGCCAACGTCCCTTTTGCTGCAACCAACTCCGTTTTTGGCACACGATTTTGCGCTTTCGCCATGTTCGGGAAGTTTAGCGTTTGGGTTGGGTCGTAACGCAATGGCTCGGGTGAGATAAACCAACCTCGGCGATCTTCGCGATAGATTCGACCTTCTGCTTCTAGCAGTGATAAAGCTTCACGCAAAGTAACGCGTGTAGTATCGAACGACTCCGCCAACTTACGCTCTGCTGGCAGTTTTTGACGCGGCGATAGCATGCCCGCTTCAATCTGTTCAACAATCGAATCTTTAATTTTTACGTATTGCACGAAGTGTCCTTATCTTTTGCGCCAAGCTTGTGTGCGATTTTCTAACAATTTACCCAAAGTCATCTGAACAATCTTCGCAATTGCGGCAGCAATCATGATCATCACAGCCATAGCTGCTGCAGCGCCAGTTTGACCTGCATCGTCCATATTCAGAATCGAGACCGAAGCCGGAATCGTATCGGTTGAGTAAAGGAATACTACCGCAGAAGTGGTGGTCAATGCATTAACAAACAAGTAAGTCGCAATGTCCAAAATCGCAGGTAAACACACAGGTAATGTCACTTTAAAGAACAACTTGTATTGAGGAAGCTTCACCGATGCCGCCGTGGCTTCAATCTCCGATGGCAACTGCTTTAGAGCTGTCAGGGCGGTCATGTGACCTACTGTGTAGTAATGCACTACCGTGTTAATTACCAAGAATGCCATGGTGCCATAAAGTACGTTCAAAGGATTGTTCGCATCGTTGAAGTAAAAGATGTAGCCCAAGCCAAGCACCATACCCGGAACCGCCATCGGCACCACGCTGAGCATTTGCATCACTTGGCGAATTGGACCAAACGCGCGCCCTTTCTCAATGCAGTAAGCACCAACAAAGATGATGGCTGTACCAATAACTGCCGTCCAACCTGCCAGCGTTAGCGAGTTGAAGAATGGGCTCCAACCGTAAGTGCTCATTTCGGCAAAGTTGTAGTTGTTTAGCGTCAGCGCTTTGTTCCAAGGCCAGAATGTAACTAACGAGCCATACACCGCCATGCCTAGCACTGCCAACACTGCGATAGAAATGATGCTGCAGTAAACCAAACAAATGCTGTCGCGCGCTTTGTTAGGTTCTGGCTGATAAGGCACCGAGCGTGTGTCGAATAAGCTCTTTTGCTTTTTCTGTACCCAGCGGTCTGCGCCGAACGCCATTACCGCAGGGAATAACAACATAATGCTAGTCACCGCACCCATGGCAAAGTTTTGCTGTCCCACGACTTGCTTGAAGATGTCAGTCGCCAGAACGTTGTAGCTGCCCCCAATCACTTTCGGCACACCAAAGTCCGTGATAACCAATGTAAAAACCACAATAAGCGTACTGATCAAACCGTATTTCGCCGCAGGTAACGTCACCATAAAGAAGGTTTTGATGGGTGAAGTTTTAAGTGCGCGCGCTGCTTCATACAAACGGGCATCTGAAGTACGCAGCGAAGTGGTTAAGATCATTAATGCATGAGGGAAGGTCCAGAAAATCAAACCCATCGAGATACCAATCACGCCGTAAACCGAGTTTCCTAACAGCATCTCTTTGGCAATGCCTTGATTACCGAAAAGGAAGATCAAACTGATCGCCGGCAACAACGAAGGCGCGAGAATCGGCGCAGTACCTAGGATTTGGAACAAACCTTTAAACGGCATACATGAACGAGTCAGCGCGTAGGCATAACCGAATGCAAGCACACCCACTACCGAGGTGACAATCACGCCCAAAGTGAAGGTGTTGCCCACCGACACCCACAAGCTTGAAGAGGAAAAGTACGTCGCAAAGTTTGCCAGACCGACAAATTCGCCATTGGCATTTTGCACACTCTTGGTCAACATTGCCCAAAGCGGCATTAAGATGAACAGCACCATTATGGTCGACAAGCCAGCGAGCAAACCAAACAACACAAGGTTGTCGCGGCTAACACGTCCGAGTAAAGATTTTGCTTTGTCTTGTGTGGTCAAGCTATTCATCGTCATTGTCTTCACATCCATGTTTACACCTACGCTGCTAGCGCTTTATCAACCGAGGGCACGGCGTAACCATGCAGCCCTTCTTCAGCAAACTGGATGTAACGTACATCGCCCGCCTTGATATTGAGTTTTTGAACCGTTTCCACAGGCACATCCACGACGATGGTTTTCGTTGAGCTGTCGTTTTGCAATACGCAATCAATGCGGAAAAACGCCCCCAGAAACTCGGTTGCGGTAACTCGCACAGGTAAAGAGTTGGTGTAGTTTTCAACGAACTTGATGCTTTCAGGACGCACCGCAAGGTCGAAGCGGTCACCACGTTGGATCTTACGATTGGTCAAGCTTGGCGCTGGCATTAGGGTTTCTGCAATGCGTACTTGGGAGTCCGTTGCTACTGAGGTTTCAATAAAGTTCATGCTGCCGACAAACTCAGCGACAAAGCGCGTTGCTGGTTGTTGGTAGATCTCTTGAGGTGTACCGACTTGCTCAATCACGCCATGGTTCATCACCACAATGCGATCCGCCATCGACAATGCTTCGTCCTGATCGTGCGTAACCATGATGGTGGTGATGCCCAGCTTACGTTGCAGCTTACAAATCTCGTCACGTAAGTGAACACGTACTTTTGCATCTAGCGCCGATAATGGCTCATCAAGCAGCAGTAGACCCGGAGACAAAGCTAATGCACGAGCCAAAGCAACACGCTGCTGCTGGCCACCAGAAAGTTGGTTAGGGAATTTCTCGCCGGAGGTTGGAAGACCAATGGTTTCTAACCAATAATCCACCTTCTCTAACGCTTCTTTGGTCGACATGCCTTGGTTCTTCAAACCCACTGCAATGTTCTCTTGCACAGTTAGGTTCGGAAACAGCGCGTAAGATTGGAATACGATGCCGAAATCGCGCTTCTCTGGTGGTAGGAATGTGGTCTCTTGACCGTTTTGAAAAATCGCACCAGACGTTGGCAAGTCTAAACCTGCAATGGCACGTAGCAGAGTGGTTTTACCGCAGCCAGAAGGACCAAGAAAACAAACAAACTCGCCCTTTTCAATCGCTAGCGAGATCTTCTTTAATGCAGTGAACTGTCCGAATTGCTTCACTACATTTTCGATATTTAGGTAATGTTGGTTAGTTGACATAACACACGCTCCAAATGGTATATACCAACTTTAGTTTTGGAGTGTTACGTTCCAATGACAAATTTATAGCCAGAAGATGACAAATAGATGAAGGGCGATGAGGTTTGTTCAAGTGGTAATTAGAGATTCCCGACTCACTCCTTCGTCGCTCTCGAGAATGACGTGGTGAGTGTGGTTCATAAATTCTGAAATCACACTCATTGCCTAGAATTACGAGCTTTGACTTTCACGCCATACGCTTAAGATCGTCATTCCGGACGAGCCTAAGCGAGCCATCCGGAATCTCTTACAAGCACTATATTCTGAGATTCCCGACTCACTCCTCCGTCGCTCTCGAGAATGACGTTATAAGTGCGGATAGAAGATCCCAACTTTCTTAAGTCCGTCATTCCAGCGAACCTAGGTGAGACTAGGAATCTACTTTCAGCAAACTCTGAAATAACAGAGAAAACAAAAAATCCAC
>NZ_JADDYG010000685.1:0-248 GCF_015163535.1 Vibrio sp. OPT46
TATCAATTCAAACTCTCTGAACAAATGCAGTACTGCCTGGATTTGTTCAGTCTTTACCTTGCACTAAGACAAACACAATTTCAGTTAGAAGCCTTTCATCACGACTTGATTAGTAATGTTGTCGTGCCGATTCGCGTGGATGCATTACTTTGGGAGCCTGGGGTTTATTTTCTCGAACAGACGATTCAATTCCACTCTTCTGCTTTTCAACATGTGATTCCTTCTCTTCAAGCTGATGAAACGTTATG
>NZ_JADDYG010000686.1:0-311 GCF_015163535.1 Vibrio sp. OPT46
CGTAAGCAAGCGAAATCAGAAACCGTGATTCCTGGTAACCCTCTGGGTGAAGTTATCCAAGCTTACCAAGAACACAAAGGTGACAACCTTGAAGATCTTGAAGCGAAACTGGACGAAATCATCCTACGTAACGCACCGAGCATTGAACGCTTTATTAGCTCAATCAAACTGTTCGCTTCTGTAGCACCACTTCTAGGTCTACTGGGTACGGTAATGGGTATGATCGGTACGTTCCAAGCAATCACACTATTTGGTACAGGTGATCCTAAGCTAATGGCTGGCGGTATCTCTGAAGCACTTGTTACTACGAT
>NZ_JADDYG010000687.1:0-4775 GCF_015163535.1 Vibrio sp. OPT46
TCATTGCCGAAACCACCAATTAAAATATCATTGTCTGCACCACCGAACAGCTTGTCGTCACCACCTTGTCCAAACAAAATATCATCACCTGAACCACCAGAGATGGTGTCTGCTTGGTCGTAATAACGAGACTGTTCAAATTCTGCTTGGTTTTCAGTAATGTAGTGATGAACTTCTTCTTTCGTAACTAACGAAACATCCTTACCTAGTTGAGATGCTACGTAGTTTTGTAGCGCGGAAACTCCTTGCTCACCATCGACGTCGAAACGCATGGCATCACCAAAAATAATGTCATTTCCATCAAGGCTGTTAATCTCATCTTTGCCTTGCATCAATGAAACTTCCTTACCAAGGATCACTTCTGCTAGTTGGTTTACATCTATGTTAGCCCTTACTACACCATCAGAGTCGAAGTTTTCTAACGAATCTTCATCTAAGTAGCGACCAAGACCTATCGAACGAACCTCACTAAATTCAGCCAATGCTTGATATGCGTTATTCGCTTGAGATAGAACATTATTTCCATAATCATCATAGACATATGAGTTAAGCATTCTCCCCACCTGTTCACCAGTAGAGAGCGAATACACCGCCCCGCGAAAATCTATGATTGTTTTATTGTTGTATGTGACTGTATCACCAAACCTGTAATCACTTGGCAAAACATCCGCTAGCGTCACTAACTTTTGTTCTGACACGCCAAGTACGACACCCTCCCAACCACTAAACCAACTCGTATTGTTATCCGTAGCTTGGTTTGGTTGACCATCAGATATGAAATAACTTAGGTTTGTTGCGCCACTATCGGCATTAGCAAACCAGTCTAGTGCAGATTGGAACCCGGCTTCATAATTTGTATTACCATCACCGATTTGTAAAATTGCATCCAATGTAGACTCTATTTGCGATGTTGCGTTGTCAGCACTCAAATCTAATTCAAGTACCTGAGAGCTCCCAGTAGCAAATGTGGTCAATAAAACGTTCACTTTGCCCGAATGAGGGCCACTAGCACTTTCGGTAAGAGTATTCAGCACTGTTTTTAGCTCACCTAACGCTAGACCAACGTCGTAACCCATGCTGCCTGATGTATCGAGCATAAAAGCAATGTTGTAGTCCTGCCCCTCGACAATCTGTAATCCTTGAACATCGCCAACAATCACATCATTGCTATCAGATCCAGCTATCTTGTTATCACCATGCGTACCGGAAACAAAATCATAATCTCGAACTGAAACAGAAGCCGTGTCCGTCCCCATTTGAGTATTGTTATTAACTTCAACACTTCCTGCCGTCGCTGTTACATCAAAATCTAACGAACCATTGTAATCGGCTGGTACAGTAATCGTACCGCTTAGTTGATGACTGGTTTGATTTGGTTCACTTGAAAGGTCAACCGTGTAAGAACCATCGCTGTTTTCAGCAACCGTTTTGCCATTCACCTCTAATGTTAGCCCTGAAGGAATTCCCGTTAAGGTGACGCTATCGTTAATGAATGACTCACTGCCATCCACATCGATAAGATCAAGGTTCAGCTCAAAAGAGACTTGCTGCTCTGTAAGTACAACATACTCTCCTGTGTTGTTATTTAGCTTGATAATGGCATCTTGGAAGATAAGTTGTTCAATTTCATAAAGGTGGTCACCCGACTCTTTATGAGTGCTCGAAACAACATCTTTTGTATCAATAAATCGGCTATCTTCGACAATCCAATACGGGACCTCTGAGTGGTCAGATGCAGGGTAATAGTTGAAGTTGTAATCAGACAACTTGCCAGAGTAAACAACTGTGTCCGTCTCCGCTTGATCATCTAATGAACCAATACCGCCATAGATAGAATCATTACCTCCTCCAGTCACAAAGATATCACTGCCTTGAGCATCAACGTTCGCACCTGCTTGTTGATCTCCGACAAAGCTCAGTGGCGATTCAGTGTCACCGCTTAGCATTAAGTCATTACCAACATGTCCGTTATTAAACGTTTGTGTCACCACATGTTCAAAGTCAAGCCCTGGTAAATTACTTGCCTCAAGCAGATCTTTAAGTTCTTCGTCTGTAGACCAGCTTCCGCCTAGTGTCACAGGTACAGACGTTACTGGACCGAAAGTAAGGTCAATCTTAATTGGGTCCGCGACAGGCTCTATGTCGATACTCAACGTACCTGAAGCAGAAGAATTGCCATCACTAACAGTGAAATGAATCTGCTCGTAAGTATCCAAGCCGTTCCCAACACCGTCTTTATCGAAAACATTTGCACCAGATTCATGTTCAGCAGGAACATAACGAACAAGACCATTTTCGATATCAGAAGCGAGCACACTTCCAGAAACCGCTTCCCAACCATCAGAACCTTTCACTTGCAGTGAGCCATTTAGAGCAGAAGTGTCAAACTCAACACTTATACTACTATCAACGATGCCTAAATGTTCTAGTGTTATAACAATAGCTTCGTCTTCTAATCCGGAAATTTCGTTGCTTTGAACTGCTGGCGGAACATCATTATCATCAATATAGCCAACGCCAGACACATCTCCGACTTTAATCACAAGACTCTCTGTTGATTCAACCAACTGATCATCAATACTTGGAATGGTAATCTCAAAGCCATTCACTCCGACTGGAACAATAAGGTATCCGCCCAAATACTTCACGCCATTAGTAAAAGTTGCGTTCGACAAATCAATGTCTTGAGAGCTCACACTAGAACCCTCTGCAGAGAAATCCACTTGATACTTAACGGTCTGATCTGTCGCGTTATTTAGTGAAACAGAAAACGTGACATTGTCACCCTCAACAACAGTAACACCTGCAATGCTCTCCACCACAGGTCCATTTTCCGCAACATTACCATCTAGTATTTCGTTAACGATATTGACCGTAGATGGATCACTAACTCCACTTTCAGAATCGACTGCCACATATCCAAAGCTATCCCCGGCAGGAATACCTTCTACATAACGTAACTCCCAGTTCCCTTCATTTTTCGTAGAAAAATCTAACTGAGTAATGACCGAACCTTCAGGAAGAGCTAGTTCTTGCCCAAAACCAACGCTTGTTTCTTGGAATAGCATGAAGTTGCCTTCAGGCTTCAAGAACTCGAACGTTTGAGTCTGTTCGATATTATTTGAATCTAAATACGTAACCGTAATAAGCGCAGCGTTGTCATCACCGTAATCAAACAATCCACCTAATCCATCTAAGCCAAGGTTTACGCTGCCCACAGGGTTATTAGACAAATCGATCGTAATTGTCTCGCCTTTCTCAATACCCTGCCCATCATTGTCAGCAATACCGTTTCCGATATGTGACACTTGGCGGTTGTATTGAGCAAGTTCACCACTATCAGAAGATATAGTGATGGAGGAACCATTAACTAAATGCTCAGTACGGGAGTGTGATGGACCTCCGTCCTCACTTAGCCCCCAATTATTGAAATCTGTTGTAGACTCGGAGCTATTTGGTATATCTGGGCGATCCTTGATACCTAATAAGAAACCCACATTATCAGCTTCATAGTAAAGGCTATCTTTTTCATAAAGAGTGTCACTGACTTCTTTTATTTCATGCAGTTCACCGTTGTTATCTCTGAAGAACAATGTTCCTGAGGTCGGTAGTTCAGTAATCCGCACATGCAAATCGTTGCCATTTAAGTCATCTTCAATATCCGCTATATGATCCTGAGAGTCGCCATCACCTAAAGGTTTCGTATCAGTATCAAATACAACTTGCGTCAAAGGCTTGTCAGTAACATGCGTAAAGTCCTCACTGTCAGGTCTGTCATTCACTGGCGTCACATCGACGTTCACCGTGGTGGACTCTGACACCCCACCTGACGTAACGATGTAGGTGAAGCTGTCAGCCCCGTGGTAGTTGTCGTTTGGCGTGTAAGTGACGCTGCCGTCCGGGTTGACCGAGACCGTGCCGTTCGCTGGACCGTTATTGGTATCCAGCGACACCACTTTGTCGTTGCCTTCGAACGTGTCGTTACCTAAGACCTTAATGATGGTTGGTGTGTCTTCCACAACCGTCGCTTTATCTGCCACGATATCCGCCACTGGCGCCACTGTGAAGTTCACCGTTTGGCTAACGCTTTCACCGCTTGGATCGGTGGCAGTAAAGGTCAGCGCTTCAGAGCCGTTCCAGTCTGCCGTTGGGCTAATGGTCGCGATGCCATTTTCAATCGACACCAACACGTTGCTGTTGCCAGAGACGCTGAAGGTCAGATCGCCATCGACGTTATCCACATCACTGAAGGCCGTATTCAGATCGATGCTGTATGGCGTAAAGTCTTCCGCCAAGGTTTGGTCTGCGATGCTGCTTTCAACCACAGGCGTGTCGTTCACCGCATTCACGGTGACGTTGACCGTTGCTTGGTCAGTCAGTGCACCATCAGTAATCGTGTAAGTAATTTCAGCGTCACCATGGAAGTTCTCAGCTGGCGTGAACACCAACTTGCCGTCAACAATCTCAACTGTGCCTTGCGCTTCAGGTACAGACGCCGATTCAATCGACAGCTTATCGCCATCGATGTCAGTATCGTTTGGCAGAACATCAATCGTCACTGGCGTATCTTCGTCAGTAACAGCGGTATCATCTTTTGCCGCTGGCGCATCGTTGACTGGCGTCACATCGACGTTCACCGTGGTGGACTCACTGACGCCACCGGAGGTGACGATGTAAGTGAAGCTGTCTGTACCGTGGTAGTTGTCGTTTGGCGTGTAAGTGACGCTGCCGTCCGGGTTGACCGAGACCGTGCCGTTGGCTGGACCGTTATTGGT
>NZ_JADDYG010000687.1:4785-6947 GCF_015163535.1 Vibrio sp. OPT46
ATAAAGGTTAGGGTTTCTGAGCCATTCCAGTCTGCGGTTGGAGTGAACGTAGCAATGCCATTGACGATCGCCACTTGAATGTTGCTATTACCAGAAACGCTAAACGTTAACTCACCATCGGCGTTATCCACATCACTGAAGGCCGTATTCAGATCGATGCTGTATGGCGTAAAATCTTCCGCCAAGGTTTGGTCTGCAATGTTGCTTTCAACCACAGGCGTGTCGTTCACCGCATTCACGGTGACGTTGACCGTTGCTTGGTCAGTCAGTGCACCATCGGTCACGGTGTAAGTGATTTCGGCGTCACCATGGAAGTTCTCTGCCGGTGTGAAGACCAGTTTGCCGTCAACAATCTCGACTGTCCCTTGGTCACTCGGCACAGATGCCGAGTCAATCGACAGCTTATCGCCATCAATATCGGTGTCGTTTGGCAGGACATCAATCGTCACTGGCGTGTCTTCATCAGTAACAGCGGTATCATCTTTTGCCACTGGCGCATCGTTGACTGGCGTGACATCGACGTTCACCGTGGTGGACTCCGATACCCCACCCGACGTGACGATGTACGTGAAGCTGTCTGTACCGTGGTAGTTGTCGTTTGGCGTGTAAGTGACGCTGCCGTCCGGGTTGACCGAGACCGTGCCGTTGGCTGGACCGTTATTGGTATCCAGCGACACCACTTTGTCGCTGCCTTCAAACGTGTCGTTACCTAGGACGTTAATGATGGTCGGCGTGTCTTCCACAACCGTCGCGTTGTCTGCCACGATGTCCGCCACAGGCGCAACTGTGAAGTTCACCGTTTGGCTGACGCTTTCACCGCTTGGATCAGTAGCCGTAAAGGTTAACGCTTCTGAGCCGTTCCAGTCTGCCGTTGGGCTAATGGTCGCGATGCCATTTTCAATCGACACCAACACGTTGCTGTTGCCTGAGACGCTAAACGTTAACTCACTATCAACGTTATCCACATCACTGAAGGCCGTATTCAGATCGATGCTGTATGGCGTAAAGTCCTCCGCCAAGGTTTGGTCTGTAATGCTGCTTTCAACCACAGGCGTGTCGTTCACCGCATTCACGGTGACGTTGACCGTCGCTTGGTCAGTCAGTGAACCATCGGTCACGGTGTAAGTGATTTCGGCGTCACCATTGAAGTTCTCAGCCGGTGTGAACACCAGTTTGCCGTCAACAATCTCGACTGTCCCTTGCTCACTCGGCACAGATGCCGAGTCAATCGACAGCTTATCGCCATCAATATCGGTGTCGTTTGGCAGGACATCAATCGTCACTGGCGTGTCTTCATCAGTAACAGCGGTATCATCTTTTGCCACTGGCGCATCGTTCACTGGCGTCACATCGACGTTCACCGTGGTGGACTCCGATACCCCACCGGAGGTGACGATGTAGGTAAAGCTGTCTGCCCCGTGGTAGTTGTCGTTTGGCGTGTAAGTGACGCTGCCGTCCGAGTTGACCGAGACCGTGCCGTTAGCTGGACCGTTATTGGTATCCAGCGACACCACTTTGTCGTCGCCTTCGAACGTGTCGTTATCTAAGACCTTAATGATGGTTGGCGTATCTTCCACAACCGTCGCTTTATCTGCCACGATATCCGCCACTGGCGCTACTGTGAAGTTCACCGTTTGGCTAACGCTCTCGCCGCTTGGATCGGTAGCCGTAAACGTCAGCGCTTCTGAGCCGTTCCAGTCTGCCGTTGGAGTGAACGTAGCAATGCCATTGACGATCGCCACTTGAATGTTGCTGTTGCCAGAGACACTAAACGTTAACTCACCATCGGCGTTATCCACATCACTGAATGCGGAATTTAGATCGATGCTGTATAGCGTAAAGTCTTCTGCCAAGGTTTGGTCTGCAATGTTGCTCTCAACCACAGGCGTGTCGTTCACCGCATTCACGGTGACGTTGACC
Organism: Vibrio sp. OPT46; assembly: GCF_015163535.1. Classification (NCBI taxonomy): domain Bacteria; kingdom Pseudomonadati; phylum Pseudomonadota; class Gammaproteobacteria; order Vibrionales; family Vibrionaceae; genus Vibrio; species Vibrio sp. OPT46. The sequence goes on from NZ_JADDYG010000687.1 coordinate 6,706, forward strand.
GTCGCTTGGTCAGTCAGTGCACCATCGGTGATGGTGTAAGTGATTTCAGCGTCACCATGGAAGTTCTCAGCCGGCGTGAAGACCAGTTTGCCGTCAACAATCTCGACTGTCCCTTGCTCACTCGGCACAGACGCCGATTGGATAGACAGCTTATCGCCATCCACATCGGTGTCGTTTGGCAGAACATCAATCGTCACTGGCGTGTCTTCGTCAGTGACAGCGGTATCATCTTTTGCCACTGG
>NZ_JADDYG010000687.1:6957-7540 GCF_015163535.1 Vibrio sp. OPT46
CTGATTGGATAGACAGCGTATCACCATCAATATCGGTGTCGTTTGGCAGGACATCAATCGTGACTGGCGTGTCTTCGTCAGTAATCGCCGTGTCATTGGTCGCCACTGGCGCATCGTTCACTGGCGTGACATCGACGTTCACTGTGGTGGACTCCGATACCCCACCGGAGGTAACGATGTAGGTGAAGCTGTCTGTTCCGTGATAGTTGTCGTTTGGCGTGTAAGTGACGCTGCCGTCCGGGTTGACCGAGACCGTGCCGTTGGCTGGGGCGTTATTGGTATCGAGCGACACCACTTTATCGTCGCCTTCGAACGTGTCGTTACCTAAGACCTTGATGATGGTTGGCGTGTCTTCCACAACCGTCGCTTTGTCTGCCACGATGTCCGCCACAGGCGCAACTGTGAAGTTCACCGTTTGGCTAACGCTTTCACCGCTTGGATCGGTGGCGGTAAAGGTTAGGGTTTCTGAGCCGTTCCAGTCTGCGGTTGGAGTGAACGTAGCAATGCCATTGACGATCGCCACTTGAATGTTGCTGTTGCCAGAGACACTAAACGTTAACTCACCATCGGCGTTATCCACATC
>NZ_JADDYG010000687.1:7550-7669 GCF_015163535.1 Vibrio sp. OPT46
GTATCACCATCAATATCAGTATCGTTTGGCAGAACATCAATCGTCACTGGCGTGTCTTCGTCAGTGACAGCGGTATCATCTTTTGCCACTGGCGCGTCATTCACTGGCGTCACATCGAC
>NZ_JADDYG010000688.1:0-346 GCF_015163535.1 Vibrio sp. OPT46
CTAATAAAAGAAACAAATAATGATGAACCAGAGCTTGAAGAACAAGAGAGCTTAGACCAACACCTACAACGCTTGTCTGAGCTTTCTGTCCAAGCACTTGAAGAGCTTGCTGAAATGATCGAAGTCAGGGACGATATTCCAGAGGAATAAACGTCGCTTCCTCATTAAGTTCCGCTAATAAGCCGAGACTGCCGTCCTACAGTCTCGGCTTGTCTTATGTTGTTCGAAGCCTGCCTCGCAAACAGATACAAAAACGCCCGCGTTCATTGCGGGCGTTTTGTTAGATTCGAAGTTTACGATTCAAACTCTTCGATCATCTCTTGCGCTTCAGTCTTAGGCTTATCCG
>NZ_JADDYG010000689.1:0-443 GCF_015163535.1 Vibrio sp. OPT46
ACACTTTTTAACCAAAACTGTAGGTTAAGATCAAATAATGTTTGCGATTTATTGTTGCTATCTTACAAGTTAAGCGAACAACGAGTCAGTGCCGACAATCGTGTTCCACAAGCATAGTCATTTCTAATACGCTTTGTACACCCCAGTCTAAGTTCGGTTTTCTTACGCTTCTCATTCTTATTTTTGCACTTGAAACAGCGCTAATTTAAAGCAACATCAAACAAGATGGATTAATACCTATTGTTCTCTTTTCTCAGTAAAACAGAAGTCACTTAAACCGATAAGTCCAATAGGCAAAAGCAATCAAGCTACCAGAGCAAAATGTACGGATAGTAAGGGCATAAAGGGTTTATAGAGATCTCAATTATTCGTTAGAAAATTTTAACCCTCTCGCCTAAGAGCCGTAACCTCGCTATACTCCTGCTTTATTTTTCCGCCAACAG
>NZ_JADDYG010000690.1:0-2073 GCF_015163535.1 Vibrio sp. OPT46
TGTAGGTTTCTGGCTTTGCCTTCAACCTGTTCATCATTCATGTCGAAACCAGCTTTAACAACCTCATCAAAAGGTACAAGATTGAAGTGTACGGGGGTTTCCATGAACGGAACCATTTTCATATGGGCCGGGACAGCTTTAACAAGTTCCATGTACGTAGTTGGCTTCACTTCGGTACGCTGAATGGTTAAATCATACCGTCCATCTTCCCCTTTTTTTAAAATCAAACGGTTCGCTGATTCAGAGGCAGCAAACTGAGGTAGATGAGGGTTAATTTCAAGCATATCGTTTGCTAGCTGCTCATTGGAATCACTGGGACGCTCCTCGTGTTTTAGAACCAACAAACGATTTCTGTCTTTCTGCAAATCAGGAATACCTCCATTAGCCTCTGAAAGCACACTCGATTCAAACAAGCTATAACCATGTTTCAGTAGGTACTCTCTATTGACTTCGGTGTATGAGTCTAGATAAGGCAGGGACGTTAAAGGGTCAAAAGATTGCTGATAATCTCTTGCAGACTTTATTTCATTTAGTAGGCCTCCAGGGAGCCTGTATTCATTATGAATACTCTCCAGAGCTCTATCTATAGGGGTTATATGAACCCACTCAGTCCAAAACCTCAGTCTAAACATATTCCATGTCCAATCATTAGGGGTCTTGTTTGTGGCGTTTTTAAAAACAGTTGAAAGTATCATAGATTACATAGTCCTATTTGCTTGCACTTGGTGGTCGTTCAGACTTTTCACCATTTCCTGTGTTTCCATTTCCGTTATTACCACTGCCATTATTACCATTGCCTTGCAGATCCTGTTGAGGTTGTTGTTTCTGAAGTGAACCATTAAAAGCATCAGACATTTTGTTGAAGGTACCATTCGTTGCTGATAGGTACTGATCAGAATCACCAAATTGACCAATAGCATCTGTAGCAACCCAAGACATTAAATTGTTGGCAAATAAGTTCGGAGCTTTCAGACAATAAGTAAGTAAACCAAATAGAACGATTGGATATCCTCCTGTAAGCATAACTAAATCAAAAAGATCCCAAGAGGAAGGTAGATTAACTCCAATTGACTTCCACCAAACGCTATTAAGGAAAGCTAAGCTGAGGTTACACATTGCAAACCCCAGCATTAGTCCAATTACATGAAGAGTCGGCCTCAGGAATATTGCTCCGTAGAGGGCGGCCATTCTTAGACCATGAACAGCCATTAGCCCTTCACCTGCTGCTGAGGCTAATAAAGCACTGCCCAGGGCAATTCCTGCCAGAGCTTCAGCACATATGATGAAAAAAGCGGTAACCACAAATAGGAATGTAATTATTGGCACCATGGGCAATACATTTCCTAATATAAAAGCACCTAGAAGGCTTGATACAACCAATGGGGCTACTGTTTTAACGAAGAAGGCCAAAGGTATAGCGAATGGAGCTGAAAAAGCAGAACTCTCAAGGGCACCTTTGATGACATCTGCGCCTTCAGTTGCCAATACAACGATGTACCAAATGTTCTTAAGCGCTTCACCTAACGTAGATAATAACGCCAAAGCATTTGTAGACCCTGTAACGTCGAATAGTGCTCCATCATAGTCAATGCCGCTCATCCCTGGCGTTTCTATTGCAGATGCCAGATTACCATTATAATTACCAAGGCTTAGAGCTGAGCTTAATATTTCGGAAGCAACAGATACTATTGCAGACTCGTTGCCAGTCGCCGCTGCTTTTGCGTTTTCATTTGTCGAGTGAACGGCCATTAGTGCGGACCAGTTATTCAACTTCTGCGCCTCAGGCCAATCTGATTTTATGTCTCCACTCATTGCAAGTTGTTCAGTTAAGTTCCAAGTGAACTTTGGAAAATTGCTTGCCAGCCAATACGTCTTACATTCGTTTGCTTCATCTATTTCATCATCAAGAGAGGAATCGAAAAGGTTTATACTTGGAATCCATGAGAATACAGAACGGCAGAAACTGGTTCTTTCCGGTATATTTGTACTCATTACATTGTCTAATGAAAAACCTACTCCAGATGAAGCTAATTGCATCATTCCATTCATACGGCTAAACGCTAGAGGAGCCAT
>NZ_JADDYG010000072.1:0-1003 GCF_015163535.1 Vibrio sp. OPT46
CGTCTCCTGTTTGGAAACGCAACCATTAAACACTACGTCTAAAACTTGCTTCTAGGAGCCAGACCTAGGGGCGGTAGCGTGCCCAAATCGTCTGTTGGCCTCTTTCCTAACAGAAGAGAGACCAAGCAAGATAATTTTTAATAATAATAAGCACCTAAGTGCATTTCTGGCAAGATTGATTTATAAAAAACGAGAACTATTACAAATTTATGTAATTCCCTTTTGTCAGAGGGACGCTCAAAGCTAACAAAGTGGCGAGCAAATGTTGGTTAGGCATAGGTTACAATTTAAATCTCCATTTCTCATACCTATCAAAACCAAATACTAGGTTTATAGAAGTACATAACTACCGGCCCAAACCGTTAGTTAGTGTATTCATCTTTGTATTTGGCCTGCCTATAAAAGGCTGAGAACCGATGACCGTCACGAGCTAGTGTCGGTGGAACTCAGTTACTTACATATTCAATATTAGAAATTAGCGTTTGCAATGCGTTACAACCCACGTTGGCTAATGTGGTTTTGTCACGCCAAAAAATCACCTGCTCATTCTTAGAGTTCGGCGTGTCTAGATACGAGCGAAGCAAGAATCAGCAGTATCGGACCTGTGATGCAATGGAATCCGTAAAGGGAATCAGTCGGATGCGTTATAGATTTACCTCAAACTTATTTAATAACACAGTTGGCTACCATGAATAATGCATATTTATTTGTATTTATTTTGTCGTTCGTTCTACTTTTTGTTATGCGCAAAGTTGCTAAGCGCGTAGGTCTAGTAGATAAACCCAATGCAAGAAAGCTCCACCAAGGAGTAGTACCCCTTGTAGGAGGCATCTCCATTTTCTCTACTATACTGGTCGGGTTCCTTCTGTTCCTACCAATGAATGACAACCTATCACTCTACTTATCTTGTTCGGCTGTGCTTATAGTGCTCGGCGCATTAGATGACTACTACGATGTAAGTTTCAAAATTCGTCTTATTATCCAAGCCGGAATATCCCTTGCG
>NZ_JADDYG010000691.1:0-246 GCF_015163535.1 Vibrio sp. OPT46
ACCTAGTTCTCGCCTTTTTCTAGCAGTAGGCGAAAGCTCGTTTGACTTTACTGAGCGAGCAAGACAAGCTCATTTCTTCTCCTAAAGCCCAAGGGGGCATTCTCCCAAGGGCTTTTTTAATATTTGGGTGATGACCGTTTACTTGGCGAGCGTCGCAATCTTTTTCAGAAAGCTCTCTTTCAAATGCTCTTGGTCATATTCCAAGTGATAGGTGTTGTGGAAGCCAATTTTTAGCTCAACACCATT
>NZ_JADDYG010000692.1:0-393 GCF_015163535.1 Vibrio sp. OPT46
TAGGTGAGTAATGTTCATAGGTGTTAGTAGAAGCCATCAATGGCGTTTATCAGAACCACCAGAACCATCTGATGATAAAGACTTTCAACTAAAAAGGGTGGAGTTTTTATCAGATGTTGACTATCGCTGTACTGATTGCCATTTTCGTTCAGAAAAGTATCAACATGTTCATCACAAGGATGGGAATCACAAACATAACGAAATCATTAACTTTGAGTGTAAATGCCCTCTATGTCATATGTGTGAACATCTGGGTTTTGTTGCAGATAATAAACTTGCCACTTTAGTTTTTTGTCCCTCTTTGACCCAGGAGGAGCTCAATGCTTACGTTCGAATATCTTGGGTTGCAAATTACTTAGCAAAAATCCAAGGTCCAGAAAAATGCGGTACTAC
>NZ_JADDYG010000693.1:0-203 GCF_015163535.1 Vibrio sp. OPT46
AACAAGACTTCTTGGCCATCAACCGCAATTTCTAGTTCGGATACTCCTGCTTGAGCTGCCTCGTTAAGGAGTTGCTCCTCTTTCGTTGTGATTGCAACGCTATCGGATGATAACTTCGAGGTACGATTACCACCTGGTGTATAAGCTTGGACATTTCTTCTATGACTTGACATGGTGCCCTCTTTATAAATCGATATCTTTTA
>NZ_JADDYG010000694.1:0-840 GCF_015163535.1 Vibrio sp. OPT46
TGCGTTCGAATGATGAAGTAATAGGTACCTGATTTGTCAATGAAACGATTGGTTGGATGTAAACGGTGTGTAGCTTAATTCTTTCAGAGTGCATTTGGCATAAGGTTGCTAAGACGAAATAAGGTCCTTCCACTTCTTTAAGTGCCGATTTGGCTAAAGGGCTCACCAAACGGGTAAACGACAGACACGTGTCATCAATTACTAAAGAATGTTCTTTTAACTCAATAGTATTGGTGATGAACATGCAAAATGCTTGTGGGCGTCCAGGGCCTTTCCACCCAGTCCCGGTTTTACGATAGAGTTTTGAAAAAGCGTATCTCAAACCTGTTGGTCCGATAAATATGTATTTATCAAGAGTACTACTTCCAAAGAGGATTTTATTGGCAGAGCTCTTAAGTTTGAATAAGTGCTGTTCAGCCGACATAGATTTTCCGGAGAAATGCCAATTTGATAGTGTGTCGGTTAATAAATGATAATACAGCCTTTCTAACTTACTCTCTCCATGCCGTACACTGGGCGTTCGTGTTGAAGTTGACTTTGGATTAGTTGAATCAGTTCCTGTAGAAGGGAGAGCTCTGTGATAAATAAAGGTATTAAAATCTGATTCTTCGGACTCAGGCGAAATATCTCTATTTACCGCTTCTCTGCAACCTTTTATGTCTGAGTACAAGGGACAATTTTGCAGATGTTGGCCATGCTCATAATGATTCACCATGAATATGTAATCCCCCCTTTTACGTAGATACATTGTGGCTGGTGGTGATACACAGTGGCAATTGAGTACTGAATCAGAAAGACGGAGAATTTTTAATTTGGATTGGGCTTCTGGGCTTTTAATAC
>NZ_JADDYG010000695.1:0-370 GCF_015163535.1 Vibrio sp. OPT46
AGGAGTAATATGTGATTGTAGTAGCAAGGTTTTCTTTTCCTCATGAAGCTCATATTGCGAGAGCAAGCCTAGATAGTGTCGGAATAGAAAGTTACATCGCTGACGAGCACACGGTAAATACTCAGTGGCTTTATTCAAATGCAATTGGCGGCGTCCGTCTGATGGTGGACGAAAGTGATGCAGAAGATGCGAAACAAATACTTAGTAGCGATTTCTCAGAATCATTGGGAAATGAAGTTGACGTTGATGAAGAAAAAGACGTTTGCCCTAAATGTGGTAGTAAAGATCTATTTGCATTTACAAAAGGTAAACGCCCAGCTTTCTTAGTTTTTATTTTACTGGGTTTTCCACTGTTTTTTTACAAGCATGG
>NZ_JADDYG010000696.1:0-521 GCF_015163535.1 Vibrio sp. OPT46
GTTGCAATCACAACGAAAGAGGAGCAACTCCTTAACGAGGCAGCTCAAGCAGGAGTATCCGAACTAGAAATTGCGGTTGATGGCCAAGAAGTCTTGTTTCAACTGGTCGAAATTCCTTTTGATAAAATTGAAGCCGAAACATTCGTATCAGAGGATAATGTTCGAGATCAATCAATTATGTCTCGGCTGTCAGTTATAGATATTACCAACAAGATCTCTGATAAGGGTCAACTCTATCCCGGTCTTGCTATAAAACACACTGATTCACAAGGGGGTGTCACTTATGAAGTTATTGATGGCTCTCAACGCAGAAGCGGTTGTTTCTACAGTAAGCGCGGTTTTAAGATCTATGCTACAAGTCAAAATATTACACGCGAAAGTAAGCAGTCTTTATCTGAAGTAAGTAATACACATAGACCCATGTCTCTCTATGAGTTAGGTAAGCAATGGCTGAACCTCAAGAAAGAACAAGGTTTGAACAATATTCAGATTGCCACCGAGAAAGGCTATGACAAAAACTT
>NZ_JADDYG010000697.1:0-207 GCF_015163535.1 Vibrio sp. OPT46
CCAAATGCACTCTGAAAGAATTAAGCTACACACCGTTTACATCCAACCAATCGTTTCATTGACAAATCAGGTACCTATTACTTCATCATTCGAACGCAAGGTTTTTACTGCACTAATATCTAAAATCGATAATGGCTCAAAACGTTACAGTATTCAGAAAATACTAACCACTCAGATGCAAAGAAACACTTCGGACTACTCCACTCC
>NZ_JADDYG010000073.1:0-659 GCF_015163535.1 Vibrio sp. OPT46
CACTTCTTTATCTATACCTTTACTAAAACCGTGAATTGGGTGAGATACCATGAGGTTAAGCAGGACATACTGCTTAAGGTAATCAACATCATTAAAGAGCACGATGCAGATATCGCGTTCCCTACTCAGACGCTTAAGCTTGATCCTATACAAATGGTAAAAGCGGAAGAGCAAGAAGATCACGGCTTCTAGTTCTCACCAATACCCAAATAATCAAGCCCGCAGTGTTTAAGCGGGCTTTTTATTTTTCTTCGCATGAAGTGGTTATTGTTGCGTTAACACCATACGTGCATTCAGCGGTTGGATTGGGCGATTGTTTTTCCCCATTACTTCCGAAAAAGATTTTATCTGCTCAGGAGAAATAGTTTGTGCTTCTTTCATCACCAACCAACGTACACCTTCAGAGCATGGCGGTGTCGTTAGTGAGCCGTTAAAGCGGTAGTAGTCTTTATCACTTGGGATAAGGGCATCAGCATCAAATGGAACCTTGATGGTAACGTCTTGATCTTTAGTTGGAATGTTAGCTAGCATCTTAGCTAGATCTGGGTTCGCGTCACCCAGTTTAAAGAACACCGCGACAACAGCTAGATGACCTACTTTGTCGGCATGCACAAAGTGTACTTCTAGTGGGTATTCTTTACCATCCACATGGTTTTCAG
>NZ_JADDYG010000698.1:0-2751 GCF_015163535.1 Vibrio sp. OPT46
ACTCGACCAAAATGCTTGTAGTGCCCTGCTTCCGTTCCTGCTCTCGCACCAATGCCATGATACAGATCCAAATGGTTCTGTTTTACCGCACCACCAGTGTCTAAAACGATCAGCATTCGCAGTTGATGCGCACCGCTCCACGTACCATCCGCATTCAGCAATGGTACTTCCGCCAAGATTGGTGTCCCCATTGGTAAGATAGAACGGTCACCCGCGACCGCCGCCATTGGCAACAAAGGAATACCAGCCGACCCCGTTACTGGCGCTTCCGCTTTTGGTGCAAAGAAGACGTAAGAAGGGTTTTGCTCCAACAACTCGCGCACTGTCGCATCGTCGTTGTCCATCACCCACTCTTTGATTGCTTTGAGGGACATTTTTTCACGCGGCACTTCACCACGTTCAATCAAAATGCGGCCAATACTAACGTAAGCTTTATTATTTTTCCCTGCGTACGCGAAGTACTCCAACGTATCATCATCTTCAAAATGCACATAGCCACTGCCCTGCACTTCCATCATAAACGGGTCAATACGATTAGGCGCATAACCTAGCACTAAACCTTGGCCATCTAATGCCCCGTTGTAGATCTCCGCGCGAGTCGGACAATCTGATGAGCAGTTTGGCTTGCCATAAACTGGGTACTTAAAAATGTCGTTTGGTGTATGACGCAGCTCCATCACGGGAGAAAAGTATCCGGTAAACAGTACATTACCTTTTTGATCACCACCGCCTAATTGCGCAGCTTGAATGCCAAACGCACTCAACGCGCTGGTGTCTCCGCTTTGTTGCGCCCACTCACTTAATCGTTGATATAGCGGTTGGTAAATCTTCGCCATGGATGGTGACTTTATCACCACTTGCTCTGCTTGCTTGTTAAATTCAGTAAAATCGCGTGGTTTGTTAGACTCAACTACGTCCACTTTATTGAGGATCTGAGGAAACTCACCATCAAGATATTGCTGAGCACGATCATTTTGTTGAGCACAGCCAAAGAGTAGGCTCAAAGAGATAATAGGAAGGAGTTTTTTTAACACGTGTCTTTTCCGTAAAAGAGAATAGCAAAAGGATGGCAAACAAATGAATACGACGCAATTGAAAAGGAACGACAAAATGTTTCAACGCTAAGCCAATCCGTTTACTCGTTGTAAATTCATTCAGTTAATGCAACATGATAACAGCGGAAGAATTACGGAATTGTCCGGATTATGTTTGAAAGTAAAATTTACTGATTGAGAGATGAAGTTGTGATCATCCATGTGACTCACAGACGAAAAAGCTGTCAGCTTAAGAGACAATAATAAAAACGACTATCTTACCGCAATCCTTGCACGCCCCTCTAAACGGAATACAGGTAGATAATGTGCATTAGCATCCAGCTTCATTTCTGCATGCTGCTTACCCACAAAATTGAAGTGCCGCTCATTTGAACCCACTCGATACGAAAACGAATCCCCATCGAATTCAAAACTGGTCGCCACTGTAGAACCATTTACGGTAACACCGCGCTCACTCAACACAAATTCTTCACGAGCATAAGGCGCAACATCTTGCTCAACCCAGCGACCATAAATTATCGATTTGGGAATGGGCGGATTAATGGTTCGAGTAATCAAATCACTATACAGCATGCACACGACAACGGTTCCAACTATCGCTATAAGCATGAGAGAACGCTCTAGCCACTTACGAAGCATTGATTTAGATGACGTTTTTGACAGATTTGAAGCAGTGATCGCAGCATTCTTATTAACAGCAGAAGACATGAGGTTCACGTATTGAGGAAAGACGCACCCATTGTAACCTTCCCTTTTAACGGGACCAAGAACCTACCTCAATATGTTTGTGCTTTATTCCAAAATTTCACCTTGCCACCAAGTGAATAAAAAGGCATTATTTTAACATAATTAAACAAGGGAATGGCTGTAGTGAAAATTCGTAGTACTGCTCTCGTAAAAGGATTCCGTCAATCAACACCTTATGTCAATGCTCACCGCGGAAAAACCATGGTGATCATGCTGGGCGGAGAAGCCGTCGCACACAAAAATTTTGGCAATATTATTAATGATATCGCACTCATGCACAGCCTCGGAATCAAAGTCGTGGTGGTGTATGGTGCACGTCCTCAAATTAATCAGCTGCTAGAAAAACAAGACCTCACTACGCCTTACCACAAAAATATCCGCATTACGGATGAATCGGCTTTATCTGTTGTTATGCAAGCTGCCGGACAACTTCAGCTTGCGATTACTGCGCGCCTATCAATGAGCCTCAACAACACTCCGATGGCAGGCACCCAGCTCAATGTCGTTAGCGGAAACTACATCATTGCTCAGCCACTCGGCGTTGATGATGGTGTGGACTATTGCCATAGTGGACGCATTCGCCGCATTGACACCGACGCGATTAATCGCACGCTCGACCAAGGCTCTATTGTGCTACTTGGCCCCATTGCTAGCTCTGTGACTGGCGAGTGTTTTAACTTACTTTCTGAAGAAGTCGCGACACAACTGGCGATAAAGCTGGGTGCGGATAAGCTGATTGGTTTTTGCTCCGAACAAGGTGTCATTGATGACAACGGCAATGCTGTCGCCGAATTACTGCCAATTGAGGCGGAGCATGTCATCAAAACGCTCTCTGAAAATACGTCTCCTGATCTAGATTACAACACAGGAACACTGCGCTTTCTTAAAGGCTCTATTGCCGCTTGCCGTGCCGGAGTACCTCGTAGCCACTTGATCAGTTATAAAGTAG
>NZ_JADDYG010000698.1:2831-5461 GCF_015163535.1 Vibrio sp. OPT46
TGGCATCGGAACCCAAGTTGTTATGGCGAGTGCTGAACAAGTGAGGCAAGCTAATATTGACGATATTGGCGGTATCTTAGACCTCATTCGTCCTTTAGAAGAACAAGGTGTACTCGTTAGACGCTCTCGAGAGCAGCTAGAGCAAGAGATTGGAAAATTTACCATCATCGAAAAAGACGGCTTGATTATTGGCTGTGCTGCCCTTTATCCATACCCAGAAGAGCGCAAAGCTGAGATGGCTTGCGTAGCGATTCACCCTGACTATCGTGATGGAAACCGAGGTTTGTTACTGCTCAACTACATGAAACATCGTTCTAAATCCGAAACCATTGATCAGATTTTTGTCCTCACGACACATAGTTTGCATTGGTTTAGAGAGCAAGGTTTTTACGAAGTCAGTGTCGACTATTTGCCTGGAGCCAAACAAGGGTTATATAACTTCCAGCGTAAGTCAAAAATCTTAGCGTTAGATTTATAGCTTAACCTTAAATCAGGGAGCGAAACTTAACGTTCCGCTATACCAAAACCTCAAGGTGCGGGATTCAGCTCATTAACGCTCAACCCTGCACATCGAGCTTGTTTAGGAACGAGTTTGTTTAGGAGTAAGGCCACACATAAACCCTACTCCGGACTAGCGGGTCATCATGTAAACCCAACTTAGAAATGCGCAAACCATTGCTTGATTTTTGTTCCAATTTTATCTTTTAAATATACATTTGGTTGGCTATACTCTGCTCGCTAGTGATTGGTTTTTAACCAATACGAATGGATCTAGGTGATGTAATGTAGCCTTCACCCTAAAATACTGGGCAATTGAAAAACTAGTTAGCTCCGTATTGCACACCAAGGACAGTTGTTAATCTGACTTTCAATAAGCCGAGACGAGCACTGTTATGAGAACAATCATTTGTAATTCGCTTCAAAGTTTCTGGGATATGGCTGACAATCAGTTTTTAGAAGGCCTAGATGTTCACTGTGTTTTTCCGGTGAATGACGCCATTCGAGACTTTATCCTTACTTATCAACAGCAATACAAAATACGCAGCGTGTCTTTTACCGATGCCTTTGCACAACGTACATAAAAGAAGACCGAGCCATAAGCTCGGTCTTCTTGTTTTAGTTAGTAAGCCGATGTACTAATCCACTCGCGCGAGTAGTTTTCACCTTAATGCCTCGCTTCAGAACATTGAGTTCGGCGTAAAGAGCTAAACGCTTTTTCGCGCGGGTAATGCCTGTGTAAATCAACTCACGGGTTAATATCGGGCTAAAGTCTGGTGGCAAAATCATCAGGGTGTAATCAAATTCACTGCCTTGCGATTTATGGATGGTCATGGCGTAAGCCGTTTCATGTTCAGGTACTCGGCTTGGCAAGACCGATTTCACACTGCCGTCAGGTAACTCGAAAAAGACTTTCAAACGCGGTTCTTCTTCACTGTCATCTCGCATACAAATACCAATATCACCGTTATACAAACCTAAACCGTGATCATTACGCGTAACCATGACGGGTCTGCCGTGATACCAAATTTCATCCTGAACTTGAATGAACTTGCGCGCCGCGAGCGCTTTCTCGATGCGTTGGTTTAGCCCAGCCACACCGAAGTCACCTTCACGGATCGCGCACAGCAGTCGGCATTGGTTGAAGGTATCTAACACCGCTTTGGCTTTGTGCGTTAGCGACTCTGGCTCTCCGGTTTTAGGATCGATTTCTTGTTGTCCAATGCGTTTGAGGTAACGACCGTATTCCTGCACCAACGTCTGCATCATTTGGTTGTAATGCTGACTACTTAGGGCGAAATGTTCGATATCGGAAAAGTCACGCGCCCAGACATTATCTACGCTCGCAGCAGAACCGGAATTAACCGCTTTTGCCAACTGACCAATGCCTGAGCGAGCGTCAAATCGGTAGCTCTTTTGCAGCATACATAAGCTATCGGCAATGCTGGAGGCACTGTTCCCCGTATGGGCTAAAGTATCGAAACCCGTCAGTTTTGCGATGGCTGACGCCTGCTCTTTGCCATAACCCAATGCATGGAACGAACAGATATCACCCAACACAGCCCCTGCTTCAACTGAGGCAAGTTGGTCTTTATCACCTAACAAAATCAGCCGCGCATGCTTCGGTAAGGCATCGACCACTTTGTACATCATTGGTAAATCAACCATCGACGCTTCGTCGATAACTAAAATATCCAAATGCAGTGGGTTTTGCTTGTTGTGACGAAATTCTGCGCTATTAGGAATCGCGCCCAGCAACCTATGTAAGGTACTCGATTCAGTCGGAATTTTAGCTTTTAGCTCCGGAGAAACTGGCAGTTCTTGCACTGCTTTACCAATGGACTCGGTTAATCGCGCCGCCGCTTTCCCCGTCGGGGCCACCAGCTTGATGGTTAGATTTTTCTCGTGCGTCGCCTGTTCAATCAAAGCAGCAAGCAATTTGGTTACTGTCGTCGTTTTACCCGTACCTGGGCCACCAGAAATCACAGCAAATCGACGAGTTAACGCAACCGCCGCCGCGACTTTTTGCCAGTTCACACAAGCTGAGAGTGGCACGAGTTCATCCAGTGTTTGCAAATCTTGAACCTTGCGCGCATTGCTAAGCACGGCATCAATCGCGGGCCAATCCAGCG
>NZ_JADDYG010000698.1:5513-24507 GCF_015163535.1 Vibrio sp. OPT46
ATTCGCTTGCGACCACGTCAAGGTGGTCACACACCAATTGCTGGCGCAACACTTGGTTGCTGCTTCCCACTTCTACTGCTTTGCCTAACGCGTTAAACAGAAAATGGTATTGGCGCGCAAATAGATGGTTGAGCAACTCGGATAATCGCGCTAACTCTTGCGGCTGCAAGTTCACTACAGCACCCAACTGATTAAGCTTTTCCGCCAGTGTCACTTCATAATGCCAATAGCGGTGCAGATACAGACGCTCGCCATCGAACATCAGCGGTAAGGCTTCTCCTTGCGCGCCGACCACGGTGGAATTTTTTAATACTTGAATCCAGTCTATGCCTTGCAACTGTGTGTTGAGCGCCAATGCCGACTCACCAAACAGCCCTAGCTTACTGGCTAAATCCGTAGATTGCCCTTGTGCATCGAACAGAGGCAGACAGATATGTCCTTTGCCGAGCTCACTACTGACAACACCCGCGATAAACGCCAATGCTTGGCTGTCCGACGATTCATCATGCGTTTGAGAATCAATAAAACAGGCGAATTGGTAGTCGAGCTGACGAATAGCGCCTTTGTGCGCCAAGCGTTCCAGCACTACCAATAGACTATCTTGGCCAGAATGAAGATTGTGATTTGTCGTCATTAAAGTAGCTCCATCTGCCCGGCTTGAGTTGAGCGCGCTTCAAGTGCTTGACCATCAATCAAACGATCCATCTCTTGTAAGAACTCGAAAGTTGGTTTTGCGGCGAAAATGCCGTGGTCACTCTGCCCATCCATACCGCGCAAGAACAAGTAATACACGCCACCGAAGTGATGATCATATTGATAATTCGCCAATCGGCTGCGTAGGAAACGATGCAGGGCTAACGCATAAATCTGGTACTGCAAATCGTAGCGGTGATCTGCCATCGCCGATTTCAGAGCCTCACCATGGTAGTGCGTCACATCGTCGCCAAGATGATTCGATTTCCAGTCAAGCACGTAGTATTTACCTTGATGTTCAAACACCAAGTCGATAAAACCTTTGAGCATGCCTTGCACGGTTTGGAAACCTAAATCCCCCGCTTTCGCCGACAACGGATCGTGACGTTGAATGACTCGGTTTAACGCCGGTGCAGACAAAACTTCAATCGGCAGCAAAAATTCCATCTCCACCAAACGTTGCGACGGTGCTTTTTGATTCAGCAGCAAAGACTTACCATCCAACGGCGTTGCGAGTACGGTATCAATCAATTGCTGTAAAATGGGTAACCACTCTTCATCGAGCTGTTCGCTTTCCATCAAACCAAGGATGATTTGTGTATTCTCTTCCGTCGCGGCTGGCTGAGTAAATTCAATTTCCTCAAACAGGCTGTGCAGGAACGTACCCGGACGCGCACCACGAGGGAAGGTAAAAATAGAACGCTCTGGCTCCACCAAATCCGCTTCGTCTTGCTCTTCAGATGAGTCGATATCAAAACCTGTAATCTCAATCGTGGCATCATGCTCGGCGTGATGAGAGCCTTGCTTGACCAAGCCAGAATAACTGGTGATGCGCCAGTTTCTGTCGATAGGGTTTTGCAGTTCTTTCGCGCTAAGATCGTGTATTTCTTCTTGTGGCGCTACGTATTTCTCTTCGAGTTGCTGCGGCGGATCGGCTACAACGACACAATCAAGCTCGTCTTGTTGCTTTGTTAACCTTTGGTGCAAATCGTTAATGCCACCTTCTTGACCATTTTGAATCAAATAGCCAATTGCACTTCGGTGTACGCCGGTTGGCTCTTTGGTCGAACGACCATTGCGCAAAGGTGAGGCTCCAATAAAACACGCATACACAGCTCGCGTTAGTGCCACGTATATCAAGCGTAAGTCTTCCGCCAAACGCTCTTTATCCGCTTGCTTCATGGACGCATCGTTGCCAGTGATATCCAGTACCGTACGGTCATTGGCTGCATCGTAATATTTTGCTTCGCTGGCTTCTCGATAGCTGAACACAAACGGCAGAAATACAAGGTCATACTCCAAGCCTTTTGATTTGTGAATAGTTACGATCTGCACTAAGTTACGTTCCGATTCTAAACGTTGGATTTGGTCATCACTGCCACCCAAACCGTTTTCCGCATCACTGATAGACTGAGCGAGCCAACGCAGCAGACCGTGGTCGCTATCCAGTTCATTACTGGCTTGTTGAAGCAGTTCACCGATGTGCATTAAATCGGTAAGTACTCGCTCACCATTCTCACCCTGTGAACTCGCGCCTTCTTCTAGTAATCGCTCGGCAATATGGCGTTTGCTGATCACCGCGCGCAACATCGGTAGCACACCACGTTGAATCCAAAGTTTGCGATATTCTTTGAATTCGTTTACGGCGTTTTCCCACACCACTTCATCGTTATTAAGTGCATCCAAACTTGCTGCGTCGAGGGCAAACAGCTCAGAAGCAAGACTTGCACGCAGCGCACGGTCATTTTCTGGAGTCAGCACCGCTTGCAGCAAACGCTGTAAATCCTGCGCCACTGAACTGGTAAACACACTGTCTCGGTTAGACAGGTACACGCTGGCAATACCTTGGTCTGCTAGCGCTTGTTTGATCATTCGACCTTCGCTACCTGTTCGAACCAACACTGCGATATCGCCCGCTTGAACCGCTTTCTGTTTTTCGCCATTCACCAGACACGCTTGCCCCTGTTGAGCCTGCGTCAAAATAGTTTGGATTTGGCTTGCGGTCGCCTCTGCCATTCGAGTCAAATACTCGCCTTTTGGTAGCGGTTTATCATCCGCTTCTTGCAACCAATAAGTCAGCGCCGGTTGCTTTTGGCCACCCATAGTCCAAATGCGTTTTTCGGCATTGGGACTGTACTTAACGGGTAAGAACGGAATATCTGAATCATAGATAAATGGACTGTCTGGCAAAGCAAATACTTGGTTTACCGCCTGCACCATATCTGCGCTAGAACGCCAGTTGGTTCCTAACGTATAGTGGGCACTTACTTGGTTACGCGCTTTGATATAAGTGAAAATGTCTGCGCCACGAAAGCCATAAATCGCCTGCTTGGGGTCACCGATCATAAACAAACCACATTCCGGGTTGTTCAGATAAATACGGCTGAAAATACTGTATTGAAGCGGGTCGGTATCTTGGAACTCGTCAATCATTGCGACGGGATATAAAGTACGAATACGCGCCGCTAAAAGCTCGCTTTCGTCCGTATCGATAGAAGCAGAAAGTTGCGTCAGCAAATCATCGAAAGAGAGCCACTGTTTTTGATTTTTCGCGTTGGCCAGCATTGCACGACAATGCTCAATCGCATGAGCAAGCAGTGGCGCTTTTAAGCTGATTGGATTGGCAAGAAATGTTTCAATGGCTTCAAATACCGCATGCTGCGGCGCACTGCCTTTCGGTGTTTTTTCCAACAAGACGTTTTGCGCGAATTTCTCCAGCTTGTCTGGATAATCGTAACCTGTAGTTTCCGTTGCAGCCCAAGCGTTTACCGCCTCCAACCACGTCGGCAGAGACTTTTTGGTGTAGCTACGTTTGTTAATATCTGAATCTGAAATCAGCGTTAAGAAGTCATCTTGGCTTTCTCGCCACTGTGCTTTTAATTCATCAATTTTTTTCAAATTTTCAGTATGAAGATCAGCCAAACTGCCTTTCATTGCAGGAACAGAAAGGCTTAACGGCGCACCAGTTAAGTAATTGCTGATGTCAGACAACAACGCAGATGGAGAGCTCCATAGCTGGCGAATTTCCCCAGCCAAGGTAAATGGCAACGGGTAGAAATTGCGGCGCCAGTAATCGGCTACAACTTGCGCTTTTAGGTGACTTTCATCGGTCACAAACTCGTTGTTAAATCGGCTGCCAGATTCAAACGCATTTTGCGTTAGCATACGTTGGCAAAAACCGTGAATGGTGTAGACCGCCGCCTCGTCCATCTGACGCTCTGCCTGCAATAAAATTTCTGCGGCTTGCTTGTGATCGTCAAACTCATTAAGCAAAGGTTGGATCACCGGATCGGAACTCTGTCCACGCGCAAACGCGATTCGCGCATCATGGATTCTTGCCCTGATACGATCGCGTAATTCCGCAGTTGCCGCTTCGGTAAAGGTTACGACCAGAATTTGGTCGACCGTAAGCGGTACGCGATGTCGAGTTTCCGCGCTGCCGTGACCAAGCAAAAGACGCAGATATAAACCTGCAATAGTGAAGGTTTTACCTGTACCTGCTGATGCCTCGATTAACCTCGCACCGTGCAGAGGAAACGTCATCGGTTCTAGTGGCGTTGGTTGAGGCTGCTCTGTGCGGTCTAACGTATGTAGAGGGCACTCTGCACCTGACATTTGATCCATAACGCTGAATCTCTCCGGATTATTTACTAGGACGTATCACCTAATAAATGTGATCTATAGTTAAAAATTCTATTAATATGTTTAACAAGTTGGATAATTTAGAGCTTTGTGAGATCTTTCTCACGGTTATCCATAAGACGTACCGTTAGTATGCGCCCCACGAGATAAGCCAAACCTTTTTGGCGGCACAACTCAAATGAATTAAACAAAAGTATCATGGTCCCTCTGACCTTGTGGCCGTACAGCGAACGCCCTACAAAAAATAATGATTTTCTGGCGGCCACCCTACTCTTCCTTCTCTTTATCCAACTGTCTTTATTACGCTTTTACGTCATCAGCGTCTTGAACCGCTAAGCGCGCACCTTGCAAAACTAATGCTGTCAGCAAACGAACTTCTGAGGCCAACCCATCATTCCAAGCAGGCCAAATTCGAAAGATGTACGCATTATTGCCTTCGCCCGGGCTCATGAAACCATCATTGAATGCGTCAGCCATTTTCTTCAAAGATTTCTCTTCGTCATCGACCCACTGACCACGGCTAAAGCCCGCTTCAACACAAGCCAACGCCGTTTTAGGGAAATAAGGCAAAGGCTTAGTCATGCCTTCGAAGAACAAGCGAACTAATTCAGTCAGTAGCTGTTTGGCATACTGCGCATCGGCAATGTCTGGGTAGATCAAATGCAGCGCGCCTTCTTTACGATCGTAGCCAATCAGATGAGTTTTCTTGGCATAACCCGACGCCGACATGGCAAGGTGATCGATCCACGCAGCCAGGTAATCTTGCGCTCGAATCTTACCGCTTCGGTAGCGAATCAAACCGGATTGGTAGCATTGAGTCAGCCAACCAATCAGGCGAACGTTTTTCTCTTCGCCTTCATTTCGCTCAAACAAAGAGTCAAACGTCAGGTCGATTTCCAAATCGTCTTGAGGCGCACCAGATAAAAACGCCAGTTTGTCCACCAGCTCTTCCGCCTGAACTCGGTTGGTTTCAAACTCGATATCACCAAACGCCCCCACCGGCAGTTTGCCTTGCGCGCGCTGTTGACTCATAAAGTGTTTAAGCACCTCTGCTTTTTTCTCTGGCTGCGTCAATGTCGTTTCAAGTAAGGTTTCTAACAGCTCATCACGCATTTGATAGCTTTCCAAACCACCTAAAACAAAGGGTTCGTCGTCTTCCATCACCGGTAGTGGCGGTTCAAAGATTACTTTTAAACGACGATTGAAAAAATACTGCACAGGTAAGCGCCAGAAACGTTGCAACTCGACTAAGTCGAGCTCAAGTGGGAACGTCGCTCCTAACATATAGTCGTCTAATGCCCGATTAAAATCACGACGAACATAGCCTTGCGATTGACTACTTTGAGTCAATGCCGCTGGAATCCACTCTTTCGCGTAGCTGGCGTGCATGCCTTGGAACGCACTTGGGCTAAACGGCACCATAGCGTGGGCATTCACCAACGCATTTAATAAGTTGTCGCCAGACTCATCAACGGGCAACGCTTCATCACCACTTAAACAATAGTTTTGGTGGCAGTATTCCATCAGCTCAGAAACCAGAACCGAAGGTACTCGCTCGGTGTTGTCTTGGATTGAACGGCCAACATAACTGATGTAGAGCGTTTGCTGTGCAGACAACATCGCTTCGAGGAATAGGTAACGGTCATCATCTCGGCGCGAACGGTCGCCCGGCTTGGTTCTTCCCGTCATCAAGTCAAAACCTTCTGGCGGCATAGAACGCGGGTACACGCCGTCATTCATCCCCAGTAGACATACGGTTCTAAACGGAATAGAGCGCATCGGCATCAGGGTACAAAAGTTCACTTGACCAGCCAGGAAGCGCTGACTGACTCGTGTGCCAGATAATTTGTTTTGAAGATATTGGCTGATGATCGACGGCGATAACGCATCATCAAATGCGGCATCAGCTAATTGCTCTTTGAGTTGGCTGAGCGTATCGCGAATGGATTTGAGCGCCATTTCGCCCTCTAACTCAACTGAGAAGAAGTCATCCAGCAGTAAAACTAAAGTCTCTCGCCAACCATCAATAGTCTGAACATGAGAAAGTTTGCTGCGATAAGTGCTAATTTGTTGGATAAAGTGTGCCAACTTGCCCGCAAGCTCTGCACCCATGCCTTGCACTTCGTTGTACGGAGATAAACTGCCTTGCTCGGTTTCAAACAAACCTGCGGATTCTGGCATCGCGTAGCCAAGCAACATGCGTTGAATACCAAATTGCCATGTGTTTTGACGGGTTTCCGGCAGTTCAAATTCGCGTCCGGTATTGGCATCCAACCCCCAGCGAATTCCCGATTCTTCAACCCATTGTTTGGCTTGTAAGAAATCATCTTCGCTGAGTTCAAAACGCTTTAATATCGCCGGAGTTTCCAGAAGTTCGAGTAGTTCTGATGCCAAACAGCGCGTATTGGGTAAGTTCACCAACTGCATAAATGCGGCCAGAATTGGGCTCTCTTGATCGGCGGTTCGGTCAGAAATCGAATAGGGAATAAAACGCTCACCCGGTGCGTTACCAAAGACCGCCTGAATCGCAGGGCTGTAAGCGTTGATGTCCGCGACCATCACGATAATATCGCGCGGTTTTAACGTTGGGTCAGCATCGAACATCGCCAATAGTTGATCATGCAGCACTTCCACTTCACGCATCGGGCTGTGGCAAGCGTGCAGGCTGAGTGATTTATCACCCAAGCGAACCACTTGTTTGTGATGACTGTTTTCAATCTGTTGGTCATCTTGATGTTCTTCAAGATTGAGAATATCCGCTTGCAATTGATGGAGTAGACTGTCGCGCTCAACATCAACAAACGCTTCAATTTCATGAGACTCCAGCTGAGACAACAAATACATATTGTCGCGCCCGAGTTTACCCATGGATGCCAACAGACTGTTTCCGACCACATCGGTGTGCAGCTCATCGATCACATTATCTTCCAGTGATCCTTTCAGTTGCTCAGTTTCACCTTGCACTTCCGAGTGATCGTCCTGCCACACAACGTGCTGACGATGTTTCGCCGCCAAACGAGCCAGATATTTGCGATCTCGAACTTCACCCCAGTAATAACGACACGGGTTGGTGAACATCAGATGCACGTCGATGTGTTCACCAATTGCTTTTAGCGCATCCATATAGCGAGGCGGCAACGAAGAAATGCCAAAAACAAACAAACGCTTGGGTAAATGGTCAAAATTGCCGTTAAAACTCTCTAACGTGTCGATAAAGTGCTCATAAAGGTTGGCACGGTGATATGGAGACTGTCCTAATGACACAGTGTGATCATACAACGCTTGCCATAAGATCGGCTGCCACGGATGCTCATCTTCCAGCTCTGGCACACTCTGCCCTGCTTCCCAACTTGCGATCCACTCCGGACGATACACCAAGTAACCATCGAAAATATCGGCAATTTTCTCAGCCAGTTGATACAGCTTAGAGTGATCACTGTCATCTTTGAGGTACTGCGCTAACGGCGAAAACACGTCTTGGTTGAGAAGCCCCGGCAGCAGATGCATCAACTTCCAAGTCATCGCTTCTTTGTTAAACGCACTGCGTTTTGGCACGTCTGGCAACACCTGCGTAAACATTTCCCAAATGAAGGTAGCAGGAAGCGGAAAATCAATGTTCGCGGCAACACCAAACTCTTTGGCCAATTCCATTTTTAGCCACTGGGACATGCCCGGACTTTGAACCAGAATTTGTTCTTTTTCGAACGGGTTTTCCAGCGGACTGATTCGAATCAGTTCGACAAGGAGTGATTTAAGAACGTCAACTTGGTTGGAGTGATAAACAGTAAACAAATTGGGAATACCGAGCGCCGATTGAAACTGTTAGCTAGCTTAGCACAGCCCCATTTAAACCCGCAGTGATCTCGCGTTCGGAAAAAACAAAAGGTTATATATCACTCAAATAGAGTATGAATCTTCTGAATTTTCACATGTCAATCAAGTCTGACACTTCCATACAAAATGTGACATTCGTCGCAACTATTCCATAATAAAAAACACTGTTTTATACTCCCTCTACCCATAATTTATAAACAAACAAAAAGTATGTTTCGCAAACTGTCTTCCAACAGCGCTTGGCTGATTGCTTTTTTTGCTTGCTTTGCAGTGTACCTGTCGATCGCTTGTTATCCTTTTGTGTTGTCTAACAATCAGAATGAACCGCTAACCTTGTTGCAAGGTTACTATTTGGTTTCGACTCAATATGGCTGGCTGGGCTTGATCGCTCTTCCATTTATGTTGTTGAGTTTATTGCTCTCTTTTCTACCGACTCGAGTATTCAAAGGCATCGTGATCGCTATCGCGATCTGTCTATTGATTATGTTTAAAGTCGATATTCTCGTTTTTCAGCAATACAAACTTCACATCAACGCTCTATTAATCCGTATGTTTTTCGAAGGTGGTGATGATGTCTTCGATATTTCGTGGATGAGTTGGCTAATCTTCATCAGTGAAATTGCCGTTCTGGTGATCGGGCTCGCTTGTACCGTTTGGGTAAGTAATCAACTGGCACAAAGCCGAGCTAAGTTCGTTTTGATCAGCGTCTGGTTTGCTGTATTGCTTAGCACGCAGATGATTCATGCGTACAAAAACGCACTTTACGACGATGAAGTCAGTCAGTTTTCGAATAACTGGCCACTTTACTACCCGCTGACGGCTCGTAAATTTATTTACAAACACGACCTAGTGGATGAGAACATTGCATCGAAGAACCGCGTAGAGTTAACCAACATTGAACGTAGCTCACTCAACTACCCGCTTGCGCCGATTCAAGTGCAAAGCAAAGAGAAACAGCCCAATGTTTTGTTTATCTTGGTTGACGCGTGGCGCTACAGTGATGCGACGCCGGAAGTCATGCCAAATGTCAGCAAGTTCGCCGAAAAAACGGTGAATTTCACACAACATATGAGCGGCGGCAACTCAACTCAAGCGGGTATTTTCAGCCTGTTTTACAGCTTGCCAGCGACCTACTGGGAAAGCTTTTACGCAAGTCAACGCTCTCCTGTGTTTATGGATACGCTGCAAGCAGAAGGCTACCGCATGGGCATTTTTGGCTCAGCACCGCTCACCAGCCCGCCACTTTCTCGCACGGTATTCAAAAAAGTGTCGGACTTGACCCTGAAACAAACTGGAGAAACAACTGTCGAGCGCGATCAGCAGATAACAGACAAGTTCATCGAGTTCCAAAAGCAGGACAGCGACAAGCCGTACTTTGGTTTTCTGTTCTACGATGCCGCCCACGGCACGGTGTTTCCTGAACCTGAATTTGCGAAATTCAAACCATACTGGGAACGCGTTGACCACATTTTGCTCAACAACGATTTTGACGCTTCGCTTTACCACAATCGATACAAGAACTCGTTGTACTACATCGACAGCTTGATTGGTGATGTGCTGAAAAATGTCGACTTAGACAACACCATTGTGGTGATTTCATCAGATCATGGTGAAGAGTTTAACGACCATAAGATGAACTATTGGGGCCACACGGGTAACTACAGTGACGTTCAAGTACATGTGCCTCTTTACGTGTACATGCCAAATCGTCAGCCAGAGCAAGTTGATTACCGCACGACCCATTTTGACGTCGTGCCAACCATGATGAATACGCTGTTTGACGTTCAAGGCACAACGAGTTCATACAGCGTTGGTCATAACTTGTTTGATAGCTCTGCCTCTCGCGATTGGTATATTGCAGGCAGCTACTACAACTATGCATTGGTCGGCAAAGAACTGATGCTTGTGGTCAACCCTGGCGGGCACTCTCAGCAACTGAATCGCCAGTTAAAAGTCGAGAAAGAACAGAAAATTCCTGTCGATATCATTCGTCATTCTCTGGATGAGATGTCGCGATTTTACAAAAAAGGCTAGTGTCCAACATCGACGCCGATTGAAATAAAAAAGCCTCTTGGTTGTAAGACCAAGAGGCTTTTTCCTATCTGCTATTTAAGCGTGATGAGCGTGCATCAAGCGTGGCTGAATCAATAAGTTGTTGATGTATTGTAAAGCCACATAAGAGACAACAAATGTTGCCACAATCAACTCAAGACCAGCTAAGCCTCGCACTTGTTGAACATAGTGCGCAGCCAATCCTTGCAACTCCATCCAATTCGCCATTTTAAACAGCGCCGTCGCACCGATCACCATCGGGAAGGTAAACGCTGCATAGCCTGGGCTAAATGGCAGTCTAAGCAATTTAAAGAACGCGAGATATATGATGGCTGTCATCAATACCGCGATACCAAATAGCATAGCGATGATCACTGGTGATGGTGTCGCAGTGACCGTTAAGTACCCTGCCAATGATAGACTTGCTGGCGCCGCCATAATTGCCATGGTTGGTTTTGCTGCATCCGGAATTTCATGGGTAAACATGAAACGGTAAATCATCATCGGCAACATGATCGCGTACGCCACCATACCAAACATCAATGCACCTTGTGCCACTGGTGCTAACATAGGGTTGCCAGAGAAAGACACATCCGCAACGATGATACCCACAGGCGGTACAAACCAACTAGGAACCATGTGGTGCAATTCAAAATCTTTGGCGCGATGGTAAACAAAGCTCACCAAGAATACGATGTGCAAAACCACCGCAATCAGCCAAAGCGCATCGCCAGCTAATGGGTAAAAATGGCCGAGAGAGTTCGATACCACCATAGTGCCCATCGCAAATGTCGGAACCACGCTGCCCACAACCGGATGAGCAAGATCTTGTCTCAATAGATGATTATGTAGCAAAAACTTGGTTGCCAATATAGCCAACAATATGCTCGCGATACCCGCACTAATCCACTGTCCGTAGCCATGTAATTCGGCGAAGTTTTCCCAACTCCAGCCCAAGCTTGCAATACCAAGAGCCAAACCCGCCATTGGAGTTGGCGCTCCCATTACTTTTGCTTTTGTTCTTTGAATCATGATGACCTCAACCAGACTCACTCTTGATGAGACGTATAATACGCTTGCACTTCGTTCCGATATATCTAATTATTTAAAACAAACGTTCAGAATTACTTAACGGCGGGGTATGGCAAGTCACATTTCTCTTAAACAACTGAAAGTGTTTACGACGATCACGCAGCACAAAACGCTCACAGCGGCTTCTGATAGTCTCTTTTTATCGAAAGCCGCAGTGAGCATGGCACTCTCAGAATTAGAAAAGCAGATCGGCCATCACTTATTTGATCGTGTTAATAACCGACTGATTTTGAACCAAGAAGGTCAAAAACTACTGCCACTGGCGGATGAATTACTCAACCGAGCCAAGGACATCGAGAGCATTTTCGATGGTGACCAAGCGCTATCGGGCCAACTTCGCATTGGTGCCAGCGACACCATTGGCAACCAAGTCGCGCCCTATTTGCTTAGCGAATTTCGTCAGCAAACGAACCATCGTTCTCAAAGTCTGTTCATTTCTAACTCCGCACAAATCTGCGACATGCTGACCGATTACGAGTTAGACATAGCCCTCATTGAAGGCAAAACACTTCACCCTGAATTGCAGTCTACCCAGTTTAGCGAAGATGAAATGTGCGTGATTTGCGCGCCCAATTCCCCAGCCGCGCACGAAGGGCCAGTAAACTTAACCGAGCTAGAAAACAGTGAATGGATATTGCGAGAGGCAGGCTCTGGTTCACGCGAATTTTTTATGCGCGTTGTCGCGCCGCGCTTGGAACATTGGCATGAAGCTTTTCAGCTCAATACCACCGAAGCGTTGATCAACTCAGTATCGGCAGGGTTAGGCTTGGGCTGTTTGTCACGTTTGTCTGCAGAACCTGCTATTCGTGACGGCCGCGTAAAACTGCTCGACATGCCTTTAGATATGAAACGTCGCTTCTGGTTACTGGTTCATAAAGAGAAATATCAAAGCCCATTGCTCAAAACGTTTATCGAATTTTGCCAAGATTGGGAGCGACCAACAAACCTTCCTTTGGCGGACAAATCCGCAAAGTGAAACCAAGATAGTTTAAATGCTAGTCAGTTAGTTGTACGTGTCTCTCATTCTGAGGCTTGTCGCTAGACTTGATTGGTCAAAAACTGTATAAAAAGCCAGTATCAATACACCAAATTAGGGGACCAACCATGGCTGTAATCGTCAAGTACGTGGTAGAACGCAATGGAGAAGAGAAAATGACTTTTACCTCTAAAGCGGAAGCTGACGCATACGACAAAATGCTGGATATGGCAGACGAGTTATTCTCACTGCTGGGTAAAAGTGAACTTCTAGAAGACGAAGGTAAGCAAGAAGATCTTGCAATGTTCCTTGCGCAAAACAAAGAAGAAGTGCTTTACGCTCTTGGTGCAAAACGTAAACCTGCACCAAAAAAAGCAAAGAAGCTTGAAGCTGTTGAAGAAGATAGCGAGCAAGAAGACGCTGCATAAGCCTCTTATTTGTTTAGAAAAAACGTCGCATTATGCGGCGTTTTTTTATTCCTTCCGTTTATCTCCATATATCTCTGAGAATATAAAGAACCGATTTAATATCCCAAATTGCTCTAAATTTCATGTTGCGGATTAGTGTGACTTAGATCTAGTCTAAATGGGTCCGGTGATGGGGTGCCACCGGAATCGAAAGATTCGAACCGCTGTTAAAGCTAATGACTCCTACAGAAACGAAAACAGGTCAGCCCTGTTGGAAGTGCTTTCGCTTATGTTGTGAAAGCGAGAGTTCTGTAGTGAGCAATTCAACTCTTCTCCAACCCCGCACCTGTTTTCTCAAAAATTAAAAAGATATCCAAAATAGTTGTTAACTCAACAAGGCGACAAACGCATGAACCTCCTGAACATAGTTTTCTATTTGATGGAGCGAATAAGAGCAGTCAACGCCGTTGGGACTGACAAATAGGCTGGATATCGTACACTGGGAAAACATTATGCAATATTCACACGAAATCCAATCAATGTGCCCGATTCAACGCGGCGAGCTTCATGCATCTGCACCGATCCCTGTTGAAGGCGCAATGATCAATCCAAAAGACGTTATCGCGATTTCTGGTCTTAGCCACGGAGTTGGCGCTTGTGCTCCTCAACAAGGCGCAGCAAAACTGACCCTTAACGTCAAAAACGGCATCATCGAAGAAGCTTTGATCGAAACGATCGGCTGTTCAGGCATGACTCAATCAGCCGCGATGGCCGCAGAAATCCTAACAGGCAAAACCATTCTTGAAGCACTGAATACCGATTTGGTATGTGATGCTATCAACGTCGCGATGCGCGAAATCTTCCTTCAATTTGTTTACGGTCGTACTCAATCTGCTTTCTCTGAAGGCGGCTTGGAAATTGGTGCGGCACTGGAAGACCTCGGTCAAACTCAACGCAGCCAAGTGGGTACTAGCTACTCAACCAAAGCAAAAGGCGTGCGTTACATGGAATTGGCTGAAGGTTACGTAACAAAACTCGCACTAGACGAAAACAAAGAAGTGATTGGTTACCAATATCTCAACCTAGGCAAGATGATGAAAGCCATCAACGAAGGCGTATCTGCAGCAGAAGCCGCAGACAAAGCAACGGGGACTTACGGTCGTTTTGACGAAGCCGTATCTACCATCAACCCACGCCAACAATAATTGCCACCAAGAGGAAAGAGATTATGAACACTCCAATTACTGAATCTGTACGTCGCACATTAGACGAAATGCAACTTTCTTCTCTGGAAGAGGCTTACCAATACTGTATGGATCGTGGTATCGACCCTAAAGCGCTGGTGATGGACACTCAACCTATCGCGTTTGAAAGCGCTGCCGATGCCTACACACTGGGTACTGCTTTGGCGATTTTCCGCGGTGCAAAAACAGCAGAAGAAGCTGCAAACATCATCGGTGAAGGCCTTCAAGCCTGCACAAAACCTGGCAGCGTCGCAGAGCAACGCCAAGTGGGTATCGGTCACGGTGCATTGGCGGCTCGTCTACTGAATGAAGAAAGTGGCTGTTTCGCTTTCCTTACCGGTCATGAGTCATTCGCAGCGGCAGAAGGCGCAATCAAAATCGCATTGAACGTCAACAAATCACGCAAAAATCCGTTGAAAGTGATCCTGAACGGTTTGGGTAAAGACGCCGCTTACCTAATCTCACGCATCAATGGTTTCACTTACGTACGTACTCAATACAACTACCAAACTGGTGAGTTAGTGGAAGTAGAACGTCGCCGTTTCTCCCAAGGTCCACGTGGTGAGATCCTTTGCTACGGTGCAGACGATGTGCGTGAAGGCGTGGCTATCATGCATAAAGAACAAGTGGATGTGAGCATCACAGGTAACTCAACCAACCCGACTCGCTTCCAACACCCTGTAGCAGGTATCTACAAAGCGGAACGTAACCGTGAAGGCATGCCTTACTTCTCTGTGGCATCAGGTGGTGGTACTGGTCGTACTCTACACCCGGATAATGTGGCGGCAGGTCCTGCATCCTACGGTATGACCGATACCATGGGTCGCATGCACGCCGATGCGCAATTCGCGGGTAGCTCTTCAGTACCTGCACACGTAGCAATGATGGGCTTCATCGGTATGGGCAATAATCCAATGGTAGGGGCAACGGTTGCACTTGCAGTAGAGGTCGGCGAGCTAAGCCTCTAAGTCGATTTATCGCTTTACTATCCAAAGCCAGTAAATCCAACAAACCCAGTGTAGGGGGAGTGACTTCGGTCCTCCCCTTATTTTTGCTATACCCCCTTCTCCAACTTCACTGTGTCTTTACCCCAAACCGGTCTGAGAAGGCTTTTGCGACACATTTCTCATCAGACAAACATATCTCTAAAAAGACAAAAAGTATCCATCTACAGACTTTATCTATTTCCCCTCTTTAAACTCCCTAATACTCTCTTTATGATGACTGACAACTTAATTATTTCTTGTCAGTGAACAGACGAGACACAAGACTCAACACATGGAGATCAACTATGGCTTTCTTCTCTCTAGCCTTTGGTACGGCAACTAAAAACCGCGACGGCAAAATCATCGAAGCGTTTTTCCCAAACCCAGTTCTTAACCCAAGCGAAGCGCTTGTTAACGCACTAGCAGCAGTAGCAGGTTACGAGCAAGGCAACCAAGCTATCGAGATCTCTGCAGCACAAAGCGCAGAACTGGCAGCAGCATTTGAAGCAAACGGCGATGCGGCAAACGCATCTTTCGCAGCAAAAGCAGCAGAATCAGCACAACCACTTGTACTGGTTATCCTTGCAACTGACGAACAACCACAAAGCGTTGCTGAAGGCTTCCTAAAGCTTCAACTTATCTCTAACCGCCTAGTTCAACCACACGGCACGGTACTAGACGGCATCTTCGGTCTACTGCACAACATCGCATGGACTAACGAAGGTCCAATCGATCTACCTGAACTAGCAGAGCGTCAAATTGAAGCTCGCCTAGCGGGTCGTGCACTAAGCGTAGATTGCGTAGACAAGTTCCCTAAAATGGTGGACTACGTGGTACCAACTGGCGTTCGTATCGCTGATACTTCTCGCGTACGTCTTGGCGCACACGTTGGCGAAGGCACAACAGTAATGCACGAAGGCTTCATCAACTTCAACGCGGGTACAACAGGCGTAAGCATGGTTGAAGGTCGTATCTCTGCTGGCGTAGTGGTTGGTAACGGCTCTGACATCGGCGGCGGCGCATCTATCATGGGTACGCTATCTGGCGGCGGTAAAGTTGTGGTTTCTATCGGTGAAAACTCTCTACTAGGCGCGAACGCAGGTCTTGGTTTCCCAATGGGTGACCGTTGTACTATCGAATCAGGTCTGTACGTAACTGCTGGTTCTAAAGTGCGCATGCTAGATTCTGCTGGTCAAGAAGTCGAAGTGGTGAAAGCCCGCGATCTTGCTGGTGTTTCTGACCTACTGTTCCGTCGTAACTCTGTAACAGGTCAAATCGAATGTCTTGCTAACAAGAGCGCGGTTGAACTGAACAGCGAACTGCATAAAAACAACTAATTCATTCGTGAATTAGCCCTACGAAAAATCCCCCAGCAGGAAACTGTTGGGGGATTTTTTAGCTTAAAGCAAAATGCGTGAGTGAGTGCTGATTACTGATTTAAAAAGCTGACCGCTTTATCTGGGAAATCAGTAAACAAACCATCCACTTTTACTTGGTTATAGTACACATCCATCATGCCTTCAAAGCTGTCAGTGTACGCGGGAATGCGTCCTGGATCGGCGCGGAACGTGTATGGATGCACTTGCAAGCCAGCGTCTTTTGCAGCCTTCATCAACGGCTTGATGATGATATTGTCTTTAGTTGACTTATCATCCACCAGCATCGGCTTCCAAGGTCCAATTCCTTCCGCGTAACTCGCTACTTTCTTCATTCCGTCGGCTTCGAACATCCAGTCATAACTGTATGGTGTTGCCTTGTCGCCTTTGTACACCATAGTTTCGTTCCAGTCCGTGTAAGCCATAAGCTGAACGAGCTTTAAGTCCATGTCCATTGCAGGCATAAGTTCACTGTTGATGCGTTGAAGTTCATTCGCATCAAAACACTGAAGGTAGACTTTGTCGTCTTGAGAGCCGTAACCGTACTGCTTCAAGACTTTAAGTACTGCTTTAGAAATGTCCTTACCTTCATGACGATGGAACCAAGGCGCTTTAATTTCTGGGTAAATACCGATGTCATAACCCAGCGTTTTGTTTAAGCCTTGGATCAGCTCAATCTCTTCAGCAAACGTCGGCACGGTGAAATCAGATTTCCACATAGGGAATCGGGTTGGATAGCCCGCTACTTTGTTGCCTTTCTCATCGATGTTGAACCCTTCGGTAACTCGCAAGGATTTGATTTCCGCCAGAGTGAAATCAATCGCGTAATAACGACCATCTTTACGTGCACGATCAGGAAAACGCTCCGCAACATCCGTTACGCGATCGAGATAATGGTCATGCAACACGACCAACTGGTCGTCTTTCGTCATTACCACATCTTGCTCTATGTAGTCAGGTTTCATTGCGTAAGCAAGTGCTTTGGCTTCTAGCGTGTGCTCAGGCAAGTAGCCCGATGCGCCACGGTGCGCAATGACAAGCGGCTTCGCAATCGCACCAGCAGAGAGGCTAAGTGCTAAAAAAGTAAGACATACTGACTTTGTTTTCATTGTTATTTCCTTGATAAAGCGAAGAGGCAGTATTCCACTGCCTCTTTAAATAAATATTACGCTAGCGCTTCCTTCTCGCGCTCTTTTTGCTCGTGGTGCGCACGTTCACCTAAGAAGGCGTACATCAAACACACGATAGAAGTAATACAAGAACCCACTAAGATGATAAAGCCACCATCCCAGCCAAAGTGGTCTACGGTGTAGCCCAAAATCGCGTTTGCGGCAACTGCCCCACCCAGGTATCCAAACAAACCAGTAAGACCAGCGGCAGTACCTGCGGCTTTCTTCGGAGCGAGTTCAAGTGCGTACAAACCGATCAGCATAACCGGACCATAGATTAGGAAGCCAATTGCAATAAGCGCCATCATATCTACTGTTGGGTTGCCCGCAGGGTTAAACCAATAAACCATCACTGCAACTGTCACTAGCACCATAAATAAGATACCAGCAGGTGCACGACGACCTTTGAACAATTTGTCAGAGATCCAACCACACAATAGTGTTCCTGGAATGCCAGCCCATTCGTACAAGAAATAAGCCCATGACGATTTATCTACCGAGAAATCCTTCGCTTCTTTTAGGTAAACAGGTGCCCAGTCCAGTACGCCGTAACGAATTAGGTAAACAAATGCGTTTGCAATTGCAATCGACCAAAGAAGTTTGTTGTTGAAGACGTATTTGAAGAAGATTTCCTTCGCTGTCATTTCTTGTTCATGGGACTTGTCATAGTCATCTGGGTAATCGTCTTTGTATTCTTCAATAGGAGGCAGACCACAAGACTGAGGGGTATCGCGAACCGTCATCCAAACAAACACAGCAACCAACGTGGCGAAAAATGCAGGAACATAAAATGCAGTGCGCCAATCATCGTTAAATGCCCACAGGCCAAGAATAAATAGTGGACCAATCAAGCCACCACCCACGTTGTGCGCCACGTTCCAAACCGAAACGATCTCACCACGCTCTTTACGTGACCACCAGTGCACCATGGTTCGGCCACAAGCAGGCCACCCCATCCCTTGGAACCAACCGTTTAAGAAAAGCAAAATGAACATCGCAGTGACGCTACCAGTCGCCCATGGCATAAAGCCAAAGCAAAACATCACTAATGCAGACATCAATAGGCCGCCACTAAGGAAATAGCGAGGGTTGGAGCGGTCTGAAACGCTGCCCATTAGAAACTTAGAGAGACCATATGCAATGGAAACAGCTGCCAAGGCGACACCTAAGTCTCCGCGGCTAAAGCCTTGCTCGATAAGATAAGGCATCGCCAAACTGAAGTTTTTACGAACTAGATAGTAACCGGCGTAGCCAACAAAGATACCGATAAAGAGTTGCCAACGGAGGCGAGAGTAGGTGCTATCGATGCTGCCAGGGGACAGACGATCAATGTGCGCCTTAGGTTTGAATATTCCAAACATAGGAACCTCATTATTTTGTATGCGATGGTAAAACACAAAAGGAGCGAACGAAACAAAATAAATATTCGTTCGAAAGTTCATGAATTGTATGGAGTTAGGATTTTATTTCTGTGACAAATGTTGCACATGGATTAAATATAAGTAAATACAGTAAATTATATG
>NZ_JADDYG010000698.1:24517-25074 GCF_015163535.1 Vibrio sp. OPT46
ACACAAAAGGAGCGAACGAAACAAAATAAATCTTCGTTCGAAAGTTCATGAATTGTATGGAGTTAGGATTTTATTTCTGTGACAAATGTTGCACATGGATTAAATATAAGTAAATACAGTAAATTATATGAGCATTAATTAGATCATCGTTCAACTTTACTCAAGATTCGTTAATATGAAACTGATGTTCAAACCTCTCACTTGAGCATTCCAATTCGAAACCTTTGAAACAAAGGCTCGAATTAGAACATAAACTAACCGTAAAAAGGGCGATTTACGCCTGCCCTACTCGCTCCGAACCAACTAATAACTAAAAAGCTGAAAAACGATCACGTTTAGCATCAAACGAAATAAAAAAAACAATTTTTTATTTGAATACAAGCCGAAGCAATGATTCACAAACACAAGACATTAACAGCGTTTATTCTCTTATCAACTCATCCTATTGGTACCAATGGGATGACGATTTTTTCTAAAAGTCCAAACATGACAGCGTATTTTTTATATCACTGCTATCCCTTGATACATTTGACATTCCGCTACTCCTTTAGGGTTAA
>NZ_JADDYG010000698.1:25084-25478 GCF_015163535.1 Vibrio sp. OPT46
ATTTGAATACAAGCCGAAGCAATGATTCACAAACACAAGACATTAACAGCGTTTATTCTCTTCTCAACTCATCCTATTGGTACCAATGGAATGACGATTTTTTCTAAAAGTCCAAACATGACAGCGTATTTTTTATATCACTGCTATCCCTTGATACATTTGACATTCCGCTACTCCTTTAGGGTTAATTGCTACACAAGTTCTGTGTAATAAATCTCCAAGCACGTAGCAGCTTCACAAAACTCCTCTTACCAGTTGTGCATTCTTTTTCACATCGGTAATTTGAGCGCTCTCAACACTGGCCTCGTGACAAATAAATTATTTTCGTTGTGTTCTTTTCCGGTTAAAAGATGCGCCATTTAACAAAAACGAAGACTTTGATTAACAAATTTAT
>NZ_JADDYG010000698.1:25488-38031 GCF_015163535.1 Vibrio sp. OPT46
CAATAAGTCTCCAAGCACGTAGCAGCTTCACAAAACTCCTCTTACCAGTTGTGCATTCTTTTTCACATCGGTAATTTGAGCGCTCTCATCACTGGCCTCGTGACAAATAAATTATTTTCGTTGTGTTCTTTTCCGGTTAAAAGATGCGCCATTTAACAAAAACGAAGACTTTGATTAACAAATTTATGCTCAAACGCTCATTTTTAACGCTCGTTTGTTTTCGCAAACGTTTATATATGCACAATAGTATCGTGCTAGACAGGCAAAAATGATCAAAGGACTTTTAACATGACAACGAACAAACACCCCTCTCTGCTTGGAGAATGTTTGGCCGAGTTTATCGGTACAGGACTACTTATTTTCTTCGGCGTAGGCTGTGTTGCAGCCTTAGTTCTAACAGGCGCATCATTTGGACAATGGGAAATCAGTATTGTATGGGGCTTCGGTGTCGCCATCGCTATTTACTGTACGGCTGGCGTCTCTGGTGCACACATCAACCCTGCCGTTACCATCGCACTTGCTATGTTCCATGGTTTTGATAAGGCGAAAGTGGTGCCATACATTATCGCTCAAATGCTTGGGGCATTCTGTTCTGCTGCATTGGTATACAGCTTATACAGCAACCTTTTCACCGACTACGAAATCGCTCATAACTTCGTTCGCAGCAGCCAAGATGCACTAGCAACTGCTGGTATCTTCTCAACCTATCCGCATGCCTCCCTCTCTTTCTTTGGTGCTTTTGCTGTGGAATTCGTTATCACTGCTGTGCTGATGTTTGCGATTCTGGCTCTGGGCGATGAAAATAACGGCGCAGCACGTGGCGCAATGAACCCTCTAT
Source organism: Vibrio sp. OPT46 (assembly GCF_015163535.1). Taxonomy (NCBI): domain Bacteria; kingdom Pseudomonadati; phylum Pseudomonadota; class Gammaproteobacteria; order Vibrionales; family Vibrionaceae; genus Vibrio; species Vibrio sp. OPT46. The sequence continues at coordinate 26,327 of NZ_JADDYG010000698.1, forward strand.
TGATCGGTATTTTGATTGCCGTCATCGGTGGTTCACTTGGCCCACTAACAGGCTTTGCGATGAACCCAGCTCGTGACTTTGGACCGAAGCTGTTCGCTTACTTCGCAGGTTGGGATTACGCTCTGACAGGTGCTAAAGACATTCCTTACTTTATCGTGCCTTTACTTGCTCCGATTGCAGGTGCATGTTTTGGAGGTTGGTTGTATCCAAAAGCGATTGCCGCTTACCTTCCACAACAAGGTCACGGTTGCACGATTCCAAACCAATGTGAGACGGAAGAAGAAACAGAAGAAGCTAGAGCTTAAAACTGACGTAACTCGAACATTTACTAAAATATAAATAACGAAACAAAAGGATTCTTACCATGACTGAGCAAAAATACATTGTTGCCCTAGACCAAGGTACAACAAGCTCTCGCGCAGTGATTCTTGATCATGATGCGAACATCGTAAGCGTCGCGCAACGCGAATTTACTCAGATTTATCCAGAAGCTGGTTGGGTTGAACATGATCCAATGGAGATCTGGGCAACACAAAGCTCTACCTTAGTAGAAGCTCTAGCTAAGTCTGGCATCCGTAGCGACCAATTAGCGGCTATCGGTATTACTAACCAGCGTGAAACGACCATCGTCTGGAATAAAGAAACAGGTAAACCCGTTTACAATGCGATCGTATGGCAATGTCGCCGTACTGCTGATATCTGTGAAGATTTAAAAGCACGCGGTCTCGAAAACTATGTACGTGACAACACTGGTTTGGTGCTTGACCCTTACTTCTCAGGTACCAAAGTTAAATGGATTCTGGACAATGTTGAAGGTGCACGAGAAGACGCAGAAGCAGGCAAGCTTTTGTTTGGTACTGTCGATACTTGGTTAGTTTGGAAGATGACTCAAGGTCGCGTTCACGTAACCGACTACACTAACGCATCGCGTACCATGCTGTTTAACATCAACGATCTATGTTGGGATCAAAAAATGTTAGATGAGCTTGGCATCCCAGCATCTATGATGCCAGAAGTGAAGCGCTCATCGGAAATTTACGGTAAAACCAACATCGGTGGTAAAGGCGGTACTCGTATTCCTATTTCTGGAATAGCAGGTGACCAACAAGCGGCGCTTTACGGCCAAATGTGTGTTGAAGCGGGTCAAGCGAAAAACACTTACGGTACGGGTTGTTTCTTGCTAATGAATACGGGCCAAGAAAAAGTCACTTCGACACATGGTCTTCTAACAACTTTGGCTTGTGGTCCTGCAGGCGAACCAGCTTATGCACTTGAAGGCGCCGTATTCATGGGTGGAGCTTCTATCCAATGGCTACGCGATGAATTGAAAATCCTAAACGGTGCAGAAGACTCTGAATACTTCGCGACAAAAGTGGATACATCAAACGGCGTTTATGTCGTGCCTGCATTTACTGGTTTAGGCGCTCCATACTGGGATGCCTACGCACGTGGCACGATTGTCGGCCTTACTCGCGGCGTGAATTCAAACCATATCATCCGTGCAACATTGGAAGGCATCGCTTATCAAACTCGTGACGTACTGGATGCGATGCAAGCTGACTCAGGCATTAAGCTTGCGAACCTTCGCGTCGATGGTGGTGCAGTAGCGAACAACTTCCTCATGCAATTCCAATCCGATGTATTGAACACAGAAGTACACCGCCCTCAAGTAACTGAGGTTACCGCTCTTGGTGCAGCCTACCTTGCCGGCCTTGCCGTTGGTTACTGGGATAGCATTGATGAGTTGCAGAATAAAGCGGTACTTGATCGCACCTTTGAGCCACACGATGATGAAGAAAAACGCAATCGTCGTTACAAGGGCTGGAAACGTGCAGTGAAATGTGCACAAACCTGGTCTGAACTTCACGACGAAGAAGATTAATCTCATCTCCATAAGAAAAAAAGAGCGCCATTTGTGCGCTCTTTTTGCGCTTTATCCCCGATTCCTGAACTCGCTTACTTCTCACAACGAGCAAATTCGAGCACAATAGAGCTTCGAATTTGAAGCATTGGCCGTTACCAATGCACAAGGGAGTGGTAAGTGAAGCAAATACCTCGACACCAGCAGATTGTTGAGCTGGTGAAAAAACAAGGCTATGTCAGCACGGATGAGTTGGTAGAAAGATTCAATGTCAGCCCACAAACCATCCGACGCGATCTCAATGAACTCGCCGATGACAACAAAATTCGTCGTTATCACGGTGGAGCCACTATTCCTCTCAGTTCTGAAAACACATCTTACAACACGCGTAAAGCGCTCAACTTCAATGAAAAAGATGTCATTGCAGACGAGGTAGTCAAACACATTCCAGATGGTGCCACACTATTCATCGATATTGGCACTACACCAGAAGCAGTTGCGCGAGCGCTCAATAAAAACCATAAACAGTTGCGTGTTGTCACCAACAACATCAATGTTGCGACCATTCTTTTCCCTAACCCTGAAATCAAAGTCATCTTAGCGGGTGGAGAAGTCCGCAGCAGAGACGGCGGTATTGTTGGCGAGGCTACCCTCGATTTCGTTAAACAGTTCCGTCTCGACTTTGGTATTCTCGGCATTAGCGGTATCGACTTCGATGGCTCGCTATTAGACTTTGATTACCACGAAGTCCGGGTAAAACAAGCGATCATTGACAATAGCCGTAGTGTATTTCTTGCCGTAGACCACACCAAGTTCGGGCGCAATGCTATGGTGAAACTAGGCAATATTGCACAGCTCAACATGATCTTTACCAATAAGCAGCCACCAGAAGAAATCTTGTCAATTTTGAAGGAAGCTTCTATCCCACTTGAAGTGGTTGAAGCTAACGAATCAAACTCCGAAAACGAGTAACGTCAATCGTATAATTCCCCCTCAAATGACCTCTGTCTTAATTAGACAGAGGTTTTTTTGTGTCTAAATCACACAAAACGCTCACAAACGAAAATAATAGATGATCACAAACGAAACCTGAGCTAGGATTACATTATGTTCTAAAATGCTCGTTCGCTCACCAAGAGGTCAAATTTATGAGTATACAAAATAATGCTTCCACTACTAGCTCATCCACTACCTTAGACTTGATCGTAATCGGTGGCGGCATTAACGGAGCTGGTATTGCGGCAGACGCAGCAGGCCGAGGTTTGAGTGTTGGCTTATATGAAGCAAATGACTTCGCATCTGCGACTTCTTCAGCAAGTTCTAAACTGATACACGGCGGTTTACGCTACCTTGAACACTACGAGTTTCGTTTAGTTTCGGAAGCGCTCGCAGAGCGTGAGGTTATTCTTCGTAAAGCACCACACGTCGCATTACCAATGCGTTTCCGTTTACCGCATCGCCCATTCCTACGCCCAGCTTGGATGATTCGTTGTGGCCTTTTCCTTTACGATAACTTGGGTAAACGTACGACGCTGCAAGGCAGTAAAACCGTCAACCTTGCGAAATCTGGCTTGCTAAAACCAGAAATGAAAACGGGTTTCGAATACTCTGACTGTTGGGTTGATGATGCACGTTTAGTATTACTGAACGTTCTTGCGGCTCGCGAAAACCATGCTGAAGTGCGTAACTACTGCCGTGTGGAAAAAGCACACCGTGAAGGTGGTATCTGGCATGTTACTATTCACGATGTGATGACAGACCAACGTTTCGAACGTAAAGCGAAAGCGTTAGTCAATGCTGCGGGGCCTTGGGTAAAACAGTTCTTTGATGATGGATTAGAGCAAGCCTCTCCTCGTAACATTCGCTTAATCAAAGGCTCGCACATCGTTGTTCCTCGTATCCACAACGAACCGCAAGCCTACATTCTTCAAAACAAAGACAATCGCATCGTATTTATGATTCCTTACTTAGATAAGTTCTCAATCATTGGTACAACAGATGTGGAATACAAAAGTGACCCACGTGAAGTGTCGATCTCAGATGACGAAGTCGATTACCTCATTGATATCGTAAACCAACACTTTGTCCACCAGTTGACTCGCGAAGATGTAGTTTGGACATACAGCGGTGTTCGTCCTTTATGTGACGATGAATCTGACTCTCCGCAAGCAATCACACGAGACTACACGCTAGAGCTCGATGCGGAATACGACCATGCACCTCTGCTTTCTGTTTTTGGTGGTAAGTTAACGACCTACCGTAAGTTAGGTGAAGCAGCAATGAAGAAACTTGCTCCGTTCCTACCTGAAATGGGTAAAGACTGGACGGCCAACCAAACCCTTCCTGGTGGTAACTTCAGCTGTAGTCGTGAACAATTAGCGAAACAAATTCATGCTAAATACACTTGGGCGCCAGAAGCATTGATTCTTCGTTATGTCACACAGTTTGGTACCCAAACCTGGAACTTAATGGAAGGCACAACAAGTGAAGCTGACTTAGGACAAACGTTCTCGGCACAAGCAGGTGGTGTTTACCAACGTGAGATCGATTACTTAATGAACCATGAAATGGCAATGACCGATGAAGACATTTTATGGCGCCGTACTAAGCTTGGTCTTTACATGAACGAGGAAGAAAAACAGGCCTTAACGGACTATTTAAAGAAAAAGCTACAACAGAAAGTGGTTAATCTTTCTCAAGTTGGCTAACAGCTCCCCTCCCTCCCCCACAATAAAGCCTGCTTAGTTGCAGGCTTTTTGTTTTGTTGTTTAAGCACAACACCTTGGTGCGCTCCACTCGATTGCAAATAAGAACAACTATTCATAGACATTTGGCGTTAAATACAATCATACTCATTTGAAAAATAATGCATCAATGACTTCAGAGTACCGTACTCAGAGTATTGCCTCTGTATGGCAATGCAATTCTCGCGAAAGAAGTATCTTGAGGTTATTTTGGTATCGGCTCAAACAAGGAAAAGAAAATGGGTTTTATGATTGAACATTGGGACTTCTCAACCCCAGAAGCAACTCAACAATCCACCACGGCAGAGCAAATTCAAGCTAAGCATTGGTACCATTGCGAACGGCTGCATCCTGATATTCGTGGTTGGCTGGAGCAAAACCAAGTACCTCGAGCTACGGTTGATCATCTATTAGCCGACGAAAGTCGACCATCTTTCCATCCTTTGGATGACGAGAACTTCATGTTGATTTTACGAGGCGTCAATATGAACGGCAATGCATCACCAGAAGATATGCTTAGTATTCGAATTCTCTACTTTCAAGGCGCACTCATTTCAACTCGTAAAATTCCATCACGCGCGATCATGGAGATTCGCCAAGCATTAGCGGAACACAAAGGCCCAAAAAGTCTTGCCAGTTTACTTCATCAGATCATTGAAGGATTAAACAGTAAAATAGACATTTACCTTGATACGATTGAAGAAACACTAAACCAGTTCGACGTGAATGATGAGTCGACGTACAAACATATGGCGACTCAAAAAGCACTGATTTCTATCAAGCGTTTTATTCGCCCTCAGCAGTACGCTATCCGTGATCTTGTGGAGTCAGAATCAGAATTGATTGCTTTGAGACCTCATCAATATCGCTTCGCACACAATAATATTACGCGCATAAATGAAACACTTGAGTTTTATCTTGGAGAAGTGGCGCTTTTCCAAGAAGAGATCAAACATCATCGTGATGAGAAAACCAATAAAAACAGTTACCTGTTTACTTTGGTAGCAACGATTTTTCTACCAACCAGCTTCTTAACAGGTTTACTCGGTATCAATGTTGGTGGAATGCCAGGCGTGGAATCCACCATGGCATTCACCTGGTTCTGCATCGCCTTAATTGTCATTTTTGGTCTAGAGTGGTGGCTATTTAAACGCTTGGGGCTCACGAATAAAGCGGACGACGAAGACGAATAAACACTAAACCTATAAAGAACAAAAACCAAAAGAGGAGCACGCGGCTCCTCTTTTCTCTACTCACATTAGAATCTTATCCGGGGTGACCATCCACACGAGGGGTCACAAGCATCACACCAAAGCGCCACACAAATAGCCCAAACGCAACAATCCATAATCCGCCGCTGATATCAATCCACAGTATCATGTTCGCTGGATCAAAGATCACGGCGAAACTGCGAACCAAAGCTGCCGCGGTAATTGCTGCAAACGCAAGGCTCATGTTTGGCCCTTTGTAGATCATGCGACCAGTATGTCCCATCGTCACCCGTGTAATCATCGCTAAAATCAAACCGCCTAACGCACCTATCGCAAACAGGTGAATGAGGCTATGGCTGGCAAATGCATCTCCCCAGACGCCTCGCAAAATTAAGCTTAGTGGTAAACACAAATACGCAGCATGCAGCGACCACACTAAAGGCTCGCTCAGGGTTAACCAAGGTTTCCAGCGAACAAAACGCACCAACTGAGCAACACCTGTAAATAGCATCAAAGGACTACCTAGTTCTGCAAACGTCACAGGGAAAAAGCTCAGCACAAATAGCATTACCAATGGCAAGTTCGCGAACCACTCTAACCAAGCCAATGGTTGCGCTTTTTCGAAATTAAATCGACGCGCAGTAAAAAATGGAATCACACGTCCGCCCATCACTGACAACAGCAAGGTAAACCACCACAGCATTGCTTGCCACACCGCTGAAGAGCTAAAGGGCGGCATACCTTTTATCGTTGCGTAGCTTGCAAAGTTCGCAAAGATGGCTAAAAGAAACAGTGGAACGAAAAACAAATTACGCCAACCTTTGGCTCGATACACACGAATGCCCACCTCATAGGCGACAAACAGTAAAAATACCGCTTCGATACTGCTGGTTAACCATAACGGTGCTGGTGTCCAAAGCAATATGCGGGGCACTAACCACAAGCCAAATAAAGCCAGAAGCATGTAATGCTTGGTACCATTAATGCCAGTCCAGTTTTGTACCGCGGTCAGTACAAAGCCAACTACAATGGCCATCGAAAAACCGAACAACATTTCATGTACGTGCCACCACAATGCAGGCACGGCTAATGCGTTTGGCTGTCCGCCTTGGAACATCCACACCCACAACGCAATCGCAACAATGGCGTAAATCGACCCAAACAGAAAAAACGGCCGAAAGCCTAATCGCAGCCATGCGGGGATTTTTTCTTCTACTTTTTTATCGGTGATATTCAGCATTATCTTGCCCTCAAGCGTCTCTCGATGCTGGTTAACTCAACTACATATTGATGCTACCATAAACATGTATAAAAAATACATGTTTATAATTAAGATTATACTTAAGAGGTAAAGTTGTGCTTCAGATGCGGGTTAGGTATAAACATGAGAGGCACAACTATCAGTTAAGGGATGCAACGACAATGTACATATTTGGCTATGGCAGTTTGATTAATTCTGCGTCGCGTAAGTTAACCGGACAAACGGGAGAAGCCATTCCCGTCATAGCACATGGGTTGGTTCGCTACTGGGGGAAGATTGACGACAGCTACAGCCTCTCTCCATTAGTGGTGAACCAAGGCGATGGACAGGTTAATGGCGTTTTACTCGAAGTAAATGAAGAAGCGCTCGCAGAATTCGACCGCCGTGAGCGAGGTTATCATCGTATTCAACTTCAGCCAGATCAAATCGAAACAGATGCGAGTTTTAACCAAGAACATGACATTTGGGTTTACGTAAAAGACGAGCCACTACCACCATGCGAAAAGAGCCCAATCATGCAAAGTTATGTTGATACCGTACTGGCAGGTTGCTTGGAAGTTTCCCACGCGTTTGCAGAGCATTTTGTGCGTCACACCATTGGCTGGCAACACGCGAAAGAAAATGACCGCCACCAACCCAAATATGGCAACCTTGCAGGCGTACAAGATCACCATTATGAGTTGATTGATAATCTAATAAAAAAAGGAGCCTAACGGCTCCTTTTTAGTATCTATGTTTGCTTACGCGAGCTTAAAACTTGTAATCAACACCAACGTACAGGCTGTCAAAATCAAAATCTTCGCTGCCACCGTTTTCGGCATCAATACTTACCGAAGAAGCACGGTAGCCACCAGATACAACCAAACCTGAAGCGAACTCATAACCAGCCTCAACACCGTAGTTAAAGCCTACATCACGACCATCATCGGTAACAGTGCTAGATGATTTCACTTCATAAGAAACACTCATTACACCAAGGCCAGCTATCGCACCAACATAGAAGCCTGTACCTGCAAATTGGTATTTAGGCTTCGCATTGAAATTGAACGCAGAAGCATCAACACTAAATTTAACCGGCCACCCCATGTAAGAAAATGTTTCTTCAAAGTCGCCAAAGTATATGTACTCACCTTCAAAAGCTAGTTTGAAGTTTTCTGAATATTGAAGCTCTTTACCTACAGCAAGGCTAAGACCTGTCGCAGAAAGATCTTTTGACAAGCTTTTAACTTTAAGATCTGAATTTACCAAATCAGCACCAACATACCAGTTACCTTTTGCTTGAACTGATGCTGAAGCAACCACTGCACCTAAAGCCAATAATGGCAATACTTTTTTCATTATAATTTCCTAATTTTTCATACTGTTAGACAGCTTTTAAAAGCGCGGAGATTATAAATAGAGTTGAATACTTTCCTATTGATTTGTTTATAAAATGAGACACAAAACATAAACATGAACAATAAAACGTTTGCTTGATTAAACTCTAAACAGCTCGAGTCCTATTAAGTACTAGAGTTACCACAAGTAGCAAGTTTCCAAACCAGTCGCGTTTTTCAGTATTTTTACAGCAATATAATCCTTACGTTTACGGCTTTATTTATTACTCAATAGAGTCTATTTCATGAAAACAATTTGGCTTGATATGATGATTTAAAGTGTTTAGGACTGTCTTACTAAAGGTTTGTGCATATCTAAGTAGCTGTTTAAAATAGTCAGATTATTGAGCTCACACTTGGGCAGTGCCAACGGGAAATTTACATGGCAAAGCTAAAAGATATCGCCATTGAAGCAGGCGTCTCACTTGCAACAGTATCGCGGGTTTTGAACAACGACCCAACGTTGAGCGTTAAAGAAGAAACCAAATACCGCATTTTGGAAATTGCAGAAAAACTGGAGTACCGCACCAGTAGCTCGAAGAAAGGCATCAAAGAAGCTAAGCAAAAACATCACTTTTTAGCCTTATATAACTACAAACAAGAAACAGAGGTGAATGACCCTTACTACTTATCAATTCGTCATGGGATTGAAACGCAATGCGACAAATTAGGTATTACGCTAACCAATTGCTATAACAGTGAAATTGATGTTGAAACGAAAAAGATAACAGGTGTCCTTTTAGTCGGAAATGTCGACCAAAAGGTAGTAGATAAATTACCTAAACGTCTAGCCGATAGCATTTGCTACATAAACTTTTCAGATCCAACCTGCCCTTATGATTGCGTTGATGTCGACCTTATTCGAATCAGTAGGCAAGTAGTTGATTTCTTTGTACAACGAGGCCACCGCCGCATCGGTTATATTGGCGGTCAAGACAAGCACGACGCAGCTGACACTCGTGAAAATGTGTTTTTGGACTATGGCTATCTAAAAGGCGTGGTCGCAGAACATGATATACACTATTGTGCCTGCTCTAGTTTGTCCGGTTATAACTTAGCGAAAGAGATGCTAGCCAAAGGTGACTTCCCGAAAGCAGTATTCATTGATTCAGACTCCATCGCGATTGGCATAGTACGTGCAATCCATGAATTTGGCTTAAAGATACCAGAGGATATTACGTTGATTAGTATGAATGATATTCCTACTGCTCGCTTTACCTTTCCGCCGTTGTCTACAATTCGTATTCACTCTGAGTTGATGGGAACTCAGGGAGTGAACTTACTGGTGGAAAAATACCGAGATGGACGCTTATTCCCTCTTCATGTATACGTGCAAACAGAGCTTAAACTACGTGGTACAACTCAATGATACCTTTTCCATTAATCTCTTTTATGAATTAAACCTGGAACATCCCCCCCTAACCCAAGACATTCATTTTGCACAATCAGTACTGTTTCGGTGTAACGCCGATAACTCAGCGGGTAGTAAGAAGTTCAACAACAAATCACTCTAAGCACCATGAGTGCCCCAAATGTTTATCATTTAGAGGTGATAGTCGAAGAAACCAACTCGCGTAGCCAAATGCCTTTGTCTTCATTGTTTCGGCTGGAATGCCACAGCATGGCAATGTCAAAATCCGCAACGGCGATCGGCGGCTTAACAGTAATGAGATCGTCCGAAAAGCCCTCCGCCAACGCCATTTTTTCTGGCACGATGGCAATGAGATCGCGCTTTTTCAATAGATGCCGAATAGTGAGAAAGTTGCGCGACGCCACGGTGACTTTGCGGCTCAAGCCATGTTCTGCGAGCTTTTGGTCTACTTGTGTCTTTAAGCTCCCATCGGGACTTACCAGAGCTTGCTCGATGTTCGCGAACGCTTCCAGAGACAGCTGTGTTTCCCCTTGCAATACCTGTTTATCACACATGCACACGTGTTTTTCGGTGTACAAGTACAAGCTCTCAAAGTTGTCATCCAACACCGGCATGCTGCCAATAATGACATCGAGCTTTTCATGCTCAGTTAGTGCCACGTAGTTGCTACGATTGACGTTAATAAAACTGATCTGCGCCTCTGGGGCGCGCTGGCGTATTTCGTCATAAAGCCGAGGAGCAAAAATAAACTCGGCATAATCCGTTAACCCGATGCGACATACACCCGCGTAATTTTCAGGTTGGAAGGCAGACTTAGTGAGCAAGTCTTTGGCGATAGAATCCAACAAGTGATGCACAGTTGGCGCGATGTGGTGAGCGTGCTCGGTGGGCTCCATCTTGTGCCCTTTTCGCTCAAAAAGCGGGTCGTCAAACAACAACCTTAAACGAGACAAACTATGACTCATCGCCGACTGGCTAACGTAACTTTTCTCTGACGCGACGCTAACGCTTCGATAGCGATACAAGTAGGAAAACGTCACCAATAAGTTCAAGTCAATGTTGCGCCACTGAATGTCCTCTTTCACTCCAATATCCTTATCCCATCTCATTCATAGATGAAATTAAAATTATCAATTTGAGTCATTTTATAGCATTCGATAAATTAGCAACAATGCTTTTTAGATAAACAGGCTCGACATGTTCACCATCTTCAAAACTTTTTTCTGGCTGGGTTGGTTCAGCTTCGGCGGCCCTGCGGCTCATATTGGTTATTTTCGCCAAACCTTTGTTGAGAAACTGAAATGGCTTGATGACAGCGAGTACGCGCAAATCGTCGCACTCAGTCAGTTTTTGCCGGGACCGGGCTCAAGCCAAGTCGGCTTTGCTTTAGGCTATAAACGCGGCGGTTTAGGTGGCGCATGCGCAGCATTTGTCGGATTCACTCTTCCTTCAGTGATCATCATGTTGGCGCTAGCGATGGTGAGCAGCCAAATCACCGACACCGCAGTGTTCCAAAACATCGTTCACGGCCTAAAACTGCTCGCAGTCGTCGTCGTGGCGGATGCAACCTGGGGCATGTACAAAAATTTCTGCCAAAGTAAACTGACCGCGGGTTTGTGCGTCGCGACTGCGATTGCGTTGCTGGTAGCACCAAGCATCATGACGCAAATGTTCGTGTTGATAGCAGCAAGTTTTGTCGGAATGCGATATCTGAAGAAAGACTCCGCGCCATCAGCCGAGCCGTTTAAACCGTCTATCGCGCCATTGGCTCTATTTGCGGTGCTTTTACTCGGCTTACCGTTAGTGGCTCATACTTTACCTTTGCTTGGGCTGTTTAGTGATTTTTTCCAAGCTGGTAGCTTAGTGTTTGGTGGCGGTCA
>NZ_JADDYG010000698.1:38041-39945 GCF_015163535.1 Vibrio sp. OPT46
GATATCTGAAGAAAGACTCCGCGCCATCAGCCGAGTCGTTTAAACCGTCTATCGCGCCATTAGCTCTATTTGCGATGCTTTTACTCGGCTTACCGTTAGTGGCTCATACGTTACCTTTGCTTGGGCTGTTTAGTGATTTTTTCCAAGCTGGTAGCTTAGTGTTTGGTGGCGGTCATGTGGTTCTGCCGCTTCTGCAAAACATTGTTGGCGACCAGCTCAGCCAAGATGCATTTTTAACAGGCTACGCCGCTGCACAAGCTGTACCGGGGCCAATGTTCACCTTTGCGACTTTTATCGGTTATGAGCTTTCGGATACGCCAATTTTAGGCGCGCTGATCGCAACGCTTGGCGTATTCCTCCCAGGGTTTCTTCTACTGCTTGGCGTTCTTAAAAACTGGCAAGCACTGGCAGGCAAACCGCTGGTCTCCGGCACCATCAACGGTGTAAATGCCTCGGTAGTAGGGTTACTACTCGCGGCACTTTACCAGCCAGTATTTAGCAGCGCAGTTGTTGCTCCCATCGACATGGCGTTAGTGATTGCGGGTTTCTATCTACACAAAAAGCTCAACCTTTCGGTACTATGGATGATCGTGTTTTTTGTGGCAGCAGGCCTTGTCACGGGCATGATGTAGCCTGCTGATACGCCAACTATTGAATCTAGATAAACCACGGGCACTCAAATACGAGTGCCCTTGCTTAGATTAGATAGTGAAAACGGAACAGACCCCGATAAAAAGAGCATCACAAATTATGACTTAACTTCTCTCGGTTAAGCCATTGTTCATTCTTACCAACTTAACTGCATCATGACGAGAATGGACATCGAGTTTTTTGTACAACTTGTATATATGGCTTTTCACTGTACTTTCAGATAAAAAAAGTCTTGAAGCAATTTGTTGATTTGAAATGCCGTACACAAGTAGCTCTAGAATCTGTTTTTCTCTGCATGTTAACTCATCATGCTGCTGTTCTTCGGACAAATTTGCATGCCGATAATTGAGGACTAACTTCTCTAGGTACATTCTTGGTAGCCACAACCCACCTTTCAGTACGTATTCCGCGCCATCACATATATGTGTCACTGATGCACTTCGGAGCAAAATTCCTTTCAACAACTTCCAATGCAGTAAGTCCGTTTGTACTTTTTCACAAGGGACGTTGTGAAGCATAAAGGACCACCCAAATAGATCAAAATCTGGTAACTTTCCTTGTACTTCAAGCTGACGCATAAAATCGTAATCAATAAACATCAAATCGATACTGAGTGAGTGACTTCTGAACACCACTTCATCTGGTTGCATTATCTTTACATCGACATCATGAATGGAAGACAGCTGTTTTTTTATTAAGTTACTTTGTAAATTACTCTCAGCTAGCAGTATCAAGTGCTTCTTTTCCATAGTCCCACCACATTAACTTACCTGTTTCACCAACCCCCGTTAGAAAATTAATTGGAGGCAGCAAAGAGAATTTATCTTCATTTTAAGTAGAAAATATAGCACTTCAGAATGATATCGCATTGCTTTTCAGCACCGAAAAAGACTTAAAAAGTATGAACCTGTTGTGTTTTTATCCATACTTTTCAACCTGTGTTAGCATAAGGATATGATTTATAATATTAAATAATAAAGATAATAATTGGATAAAATGCCATTTATAAAAAATGGATGACTGCTCCGCTCAGTGCAATAGAACAAATTACTTCTTTATATTGGCTTCATTTCATACTTGATGAGTACTTAAAGTAAATACAAAAAATAACATTATGATTATGTTATTTTTTTCTTTAATACTTTAAATAGACGTACCTAAATACTCCCTTCCAGCCTGAATCATTCTCAATAATGAGAACAGCTTTCACTGATCCTTTCTTATAATTTCATCGCTTCCCACAACATTTGAAG
>NZ_JADDYG010000699.1:0-537 GCF_015163535.1 Vibrio sp. OPT46
CGCTGAGTGGTAACGCTTACTATCTTGCCAGTCTACAACAATTCTATTTGCCGCATAACCTGCACCATCACCACAATTTACACCTTTAATTGCACCAACTCCGTTTATTGTAGCGGAACCTTGGTGAACATATTTACTTGTTAGGTTAGAGAGAGCTACACCCCCTCTCGATGTCAAACGAATGTCTCTTGTTCGAGAAACGCCATTTGGGTCAAAAAACATTGAGGGGTCATTGAAATCAACAACGGCTCCAGGGACATAAAGAGAGCCATTCTCGAGAGTTGATATGTTTGAACCAGTACCGATTGCCAAGCCCCCTGCGAAATTATTCATTTGCGATGAGTTGGTTTGGTTGATTCTATTCCGTACTGTAGCTTGGTCTATTGTTGCTGAGCCTATACTAGCTGTATTTATATCGCCGTTATTGATGTCAGCTCTATTAATATCAGCACGATCAATGTCAGCGTTATCGTAATCAAGGTCAGTGCCGCGAACACTAGTTAAGTTTGCCGAATTGGAGCGTAACGTGTCAATAGT
>NZ_JADDYG010000700.1:0-1390 GCF_015163535.1 Vibrio sp. OPT46
AACCTAAGATTGACAATTGTCGTTATATTTTTCTCGTTTATAGCAATATATAAAAAACTCTTTTTGTTTTAATTAACCATAAGACGTAAAAATAAAAAAAGGCAACAAGATACTTCTTGTTGCCAAAGAAAAAAATCATCATTCAAAAATATGAAAATGAAAACTAGCAGTGGACTAGCTAACAAAACAATTATATCCAAAAGACTTTAACAAGTAACGATCAATATAATCCATTATATATGGATGAAAATCAGCACTTATAAAATTACACCGATAAATAAAAAAGCCTGAAAATAGTTTCAGGCTTTTTATATTTATTAATTTTTTAGAATGAATATCTCGCAGCTATTGCAAGAATATCGTCTTCATTGTCTACATCTGTAATTCTGTATTCTGCTAGTGCTTTAAAATTAGAAGTCAAATCATACTCTGCACCTAGTGAGTAGTAATCGACGACATCTTCATCATCACGCTCTAGATTGTTATAGCCAACTAGTGCCCAAAGCTTATCTGTTACTTCATAAGTGGCAACTGCTTCAATACCGGTGTAATCAATATTACTTTCAGAACCATCTTTAGCCCAGTTTTCACCATCACTGTATAAAACAGAGGCATAAAACTTGTCGTATTCAAATGCAATAGCACCCGTTAGCAGATCTGCATCTTCTGCACCCGATTGCCCTTCACCTTCGTTGTAACCAAGCGCAACTTTGAAGCCATATGGCAACTTGTAGTCCGCCGCCGCACCATAAGAGGCTGCATCTGTTGACACTTCATCGTTTTCAGCCTGATAGCTAACATGAATATTCAAACCTTCATAGCTTGTCGTTAGCTTAAATACTGAATCGGAGCGACCGGTACCATATAGATCCGCACTTACGCCAGCAGCTTCATTACCAAACTCCGGGAAAATATCCGTGTAGTCAGATACTAAAGTGACCGCACCGTATTGACGTCCATAACTTACTGTTCCGTAATCTGCACCAACTCCTACATAGCCTTTTCGGATATCAAATTCATCATCTTCAATCCCATCAGCATCTCTGCGATTAGACTTAAATTCCAACTCATATAAGCCGAATGCATAAAGATCTTCATTTATTTTAGACTCACCTGAAAGTCCTACACGAATGTAGCTATTATCTCCGTCAGCATTTTTATCATCAGAGAAATAATACATCCCTTGCGCTCGGCCATGAATATTTAATACTGATTCTTGATCTTCATAAACTATGGCTGAATTTGCAGCACTTGCAGAGAAAAGTGCAGCGATTGCGATCGACGTTCTTGTCATTTTCATTTAATTACCACTACTTGTGTTGTTTGAATCGAGTGAAATTATGAACAGTGGCAATTATTTTTAAAGTGCAAATTCAACCATATTCTATGG
>NZ_JADDYG010000700.1:1400-8676 GCF_015163535.1 Vibrio sp. OPT46
TCAGAGAAATAATACATCCCTTGCGCTCGGCCATGAATATTTAATACTGATTCTTGATCTTCATAAACTACGGCTGAATTTGCAGCACTTGCAGAAAAAAGTGCAGCGATTGCGATCGACGTTCTTGTAATTTTCATTTAATTACCACTACTTGTGTTGTTTGAATCGAGTGAAATTATGAACAGTGGCAATTATTTTTAAAGTGCAAATTCAACCATATTCTATGGATAAATATAAACAAGCCCTCAATCTAAAACATTATGTCCTAGTACTCATATTAGTTGAGATAATCCATCCAAACAGGAGGTGTCCCTATTATTTTTTGAACAGTATCAATGAACAGTTTGGCTAATGGTTGTTGATTTCGGTGAGTATACATTGCATATATTTCTCCTATTGCGGGAAGATTATAATCAGGAAGCAACTGTACAAGATCTTGTTTACTCAAACTCTCCTGAAGAAAGAACTGCCCTATTAAAGCATACCCTAGATCAGATTTTACGGCATCCAGCATTAACTCAGTTTCATTCACGAAGTACTGCCCGTTGATATTATACGTTCTAACGTCGCTTGATGACTGGCTTGGCGCTATACGTAGCTTATCCGCCTTAAAGTTAGCATTAGAGTATATTACTGCTGGCATTTTTATAAGCTCTTCTGGAGAGCTCGGGGTTCCATACTTGTCAATAAAACTCTTCGATGCAACCAGTGCCATATTATTGCTTGCCAACTTACGTACTATCATGTTGGACTCTCGGATTGGTCCGATACGAAACACAACATCAAAACCTTCGTGGATAACATCGACTCGATTATCATCGAGCAGCAGCTCTACAGTAATGTTTGGGTACTGTTTTATAAACTCTTTAACTGCCTGATTTAAGTATGCTCTGCCAAAGAAAGTGGAGCTTGATATTTTCAAGTTACCCTTCGGTTCATCCTGAAATGTAGCAGCAATACTACGAGTTTCAGTTAGAACCTCTCTTACTTTCTTAGCTTGCGCCACCATCTCAACACCTGCATTGGTCAGGGATAGAGAACGTGTGGAACGGTTTAACAGCCGTAAGCCCAATTCATCCTCTAGCTTTTTGATCTGTTTTGACAAAGCTGAACGATCTATATGATTTCTGTCAGCAGCCTTAGCAAAAGTTCCGTATTCAGAGACATCCAGTAGTAATTCAAGTTGGCTTGCGAGATCCACTGCACAATTCCTTATTTAGTTTTTATTCTTTATGTGATGGGAAATGGATTTTACAAAATTAATTTCAATTTTTTATGGTTCAAATTGCATCAGTGAATTGCAAATAATGCACGAATTAAAAACGCTTTAATTTTCGTCGCTATCTTTAGCTTCTGTTTAGTTATTCCTATCTATTATGGCTTATTACATTTAACAATACTCCACGTCTTTAAAACCCTAAACTGACCTTTTTCAAACCAAAAAGTGAGCATTTTGACCAATATTTAATCGTGCATTTTTATCACTACTCTATGTTCGCTGAGGGCCTATTTACCCATAGGTACAATGAATACAATGCCGTTCCTTTTAGTATGAACAGAATCATTTAGGGCGCGACAAATGTTAAAGAAAGTTTTCGGCATTGGCCTTTTATCCGTTTTAGCTGCTTGTGCAGACGAAGAGATAACCAAACAACCTAATACTCCCTTACCTACGATAGACGTCTCCAAAGTCATCTATGAGCCCGTTCAATCGTGGTTCACCTTTACAACAAGGCTTCAAGCACCAGAGAAAGTTTCTTTAATGCCACGCGTTTCCGGAGTTATTGAAACGGTAGAGTTCAAAGACGGACAGAGTGTCAACAAAGGCGACTTACTCGTCACTCTTGATGATCGAACCTTCAAAGCTCAGGTCTCACGACTTGAAGCGCAAGTTAAGAGTGCTCGAGCTGCGCTAGAGCAAGCAGCAAACGAACAAAAGAGAGCCGCTCAACTGGTTAAGCGAAAAGCCATCTCAGCGGAACAAGCAGAGGCCCGAGATACCGCAGTAAAGCAACGCTCTGCAGAACTAATGGCTTTGCGTGCTCAGTTAGAATCCGCAAAGTTAGATCTTGAGTTTACGAAGATATATGCCCCTATTAGCGGCACTATTTCAAGAGCATTCATTACTAAAGGAAACAATGTAAACGCAAATCAAAGCGTTATATCAAACATTGTCTCTAACGATCAGGTATATGCATACTTTGATGTCGATGAGCGAACTTGGAACCGTTACTTCTCGACAATCAATGCCGACTCTAACTTACCTACTCGTCTTGAACTATCTGGACAAAATGGGCAGGAGTTTTTTGGACGCGTTGACTTTGTCGACAACTCCATCAACGAAAACACCGGTACTTTGCAGGTTCGAGCGGTATTCGATGCAACAAAATCAAACTTAAAAGTGGGATCGTTTGGCCGAGTTCAGATATCAACAACCAAACCAGTTGAACGAGTTCTCGTTCCAGAGCGTTCTATTGGCACAGATCTAGAAAACCGCTTTGTATTAACACTCAATGAAGAGAATACGTTGCAATACAGCATCGTAACCTTAGGCGAACGTTACGGAACATTTCGTGCCATCGAGAATGGCTTGAACGCCGACTCAGTTATTGCGGTAAATGGCCCAGCAAAAGTTGGCCCAAATAGCAAAATCACACCAAAAAATGTCACGCTAGATATTAGCAACACTTCATTGATTATGGCTTCAAACTCAACATCGTTGCCAAACAAACGTTTAGCTCAAGACTAAGAAGACAACCGAATGAAATTTGCACACTTTTTTATTCAAAGACCCATATTTGCCTCTATGTTATCGCTATTGATATTAATAGTAGGCGCAATTTCACTTTTACAGTTGCCTGTGAGTGAATATCCAGAGGTTGTCCCTCCTACAGTGGTAGTTACAGCAAACTATCCTGGTGCGAACCCAAAAGTAATCGCAGAAACAGTTGCTACGCCTCTGGAGCAAGAAATTAATGGTACAGAAAACATGTTATATATGTTTTCGCAGGCAACCAGTGACGGCAGAATGACATTGACCGTAACCTTTGCTTTAGGTACGGACTTGGACAAAGCTCAGGTTCAAATTCAAAACCGCGTCACTACAGCTTTGCCCCGATTACCAGAAGCAGTCCAACGGTTAGGAGTTGTTGCCGAAAAAGCCTCTCCTGATCTCACTATGGTTGTGCATATATATTCTCCAGATTCTAGCCGTGAAGTCAGTTATTTAGCTAACTACGCTAATTTAAACTTGAAAGATGAGATAGCTCGGCTCGGAGGCGTTGGTGATGTGCGCCTTTTCGGTGGTGATGAGTACTCAATGCGCTTGTGGTTAAATCCAGATGAGCTCGCTTCTAGAAATCTAACCGTAATGGACGTTGTCTCAGCCGTCCGATCTCAAAACCAACAGGTGGCAGCAGGCTCATTAGGTGCGCAACCAGCCGCTAATGAAAACCAATTCCAAGTTTTGTTGAACGTAAAGGGCCGTTTGGAGAATATTGATGAATTCAACGACATTGTAGTAAAAGTTGACGAAACAGGGGCTTTGACACGTCTTAAAGACGTTGCACGCGTAGAGCTAGGTCAAAACTCTTATGCACTGCGCGCCTTGTTAAATGGTAAACCAGCGGTGGCGATGCCCGTATTCCAGCGCCCTGGTGCTAATGCTATTGAGCTATCTAATCAGGTTCGTTCAACCATGGACCGTTTACAAACAGCCTTTCCAGCTGGAGTTTCATATGAAATAGCCTACGACCCGACCGTCTTTGTTCGTGGTTCGATAGACGCGGTGGTTCATACTCTGCTAGAGGCAATTGTACTTGTTGTTGTCGTAGTTATTCTGTTTTTGCAAACATGGCGCGCGTCTATCATCCCTATCATTGCGGTGCCTGTTTCATTAATCGGTACGTTCGCTGTAATGCAAATGCTCGGAGTATCGATTAACACACTTTCGTTGTTTGGACTTGTTCTCGCCATAGGCATCGTCGTCGATGACGCCATTGTCGTCGTCGAAAACGTGGAACGGAACATCCATAATGGTCTTGCACCACTAGAAGCAACGAAACAAGCAATGACCGAAGTTACCGGGCCAATTATTGCAATTGCATTAGTGTTATGTGCGGTGTTTATCCCGACAACCTTTATTACAGGGTTATCCGGTCAGTTTTATAAGCAGTTCGCACTAACAATTACGATCTCGACGATTATTTCAGCAATTAACTCGTTGACGTTATCGCCTGCTTTATCAGCACTGCTATTACAAGATAAGAACGCAAAACCCGATCGGCTAACCAAACTCTTGGATGCGGTTTTTGGTAAGTATGTTTTTGCGCCATTCAATAGAATTTTTGAGTATAGCTCGAACCAATATCAAGCTCTGGTCAAGAAGCTGATTCGTTTTAGCCTTGTTGTTGTGGTGGTATACATTGCGTTACTCGGGGGAACGGTTTCTCTATTCAAAGCGGTTCCTGGAGGATTCATTCCTCAACAAGATAAGCAGTATTTAGTTGCGATCGCCCAACTTCCAGATGCAGCAAGTTTAGATAGAACAGAGTCCGTTATTAAAGAAATGGAAAACCTCGCGCTGGCAACACCTGGCGTAGCACAAACCATTTCTTTCCCAGGCTTATCGGTCAATGGTTTTACTAACAGTCCGAATAGTGGCATCGTTTTTGTTACGCTTGAGGACTTCGATAAACGAAATGATCCAACTCTCGGAGCAAATGCGATTGTTGCATCTTTGAATAAGAGCTTTTCAATCATTGATGAAGCCTTCGTTGCGATTTTTCCACCACCACCAATCCAAGGACTTGGCTCTACTGGCGGCTTTAAACTTCAAATCGAAGACCGTGCGAACAAGGGGTTTGATGAGCTCTTCAAGCAATTGAACTTGGTAATAAGTGAGGCATCAACAAGACCCGAGCTGATGGGATTATATTCCACATTTCGTATACAAGTGCCGCAGATGGACATCCAAATAGATCGTGAACAAGCGATGCTGCAAGGTGTTCCTCTAGAGCAGGTTTTTGATGCGCTTCAAGTTTATTTAGGATCATTATACGTCAATGACTTCAATATGTTTGGTAGAACATACAAAGTGAATGCCCAGGCAGACATGAACTATCGTCTCGAACCTGACCAAATACTTAACTACAAAGTAAGAAATGCTGCCGGACAAATGGTTCCTCTCGGCGCTGTACTGGAGATCATACCCACGATTGGGCCTGACCGCGTGATGCACTATAACGGCTACCCTAGTGCAGAACTAAACGGCAGTCCTGCTTTTGGTTACAGTTCTGACCAAGCCCAAACGGCTATTGAGGAAGTACTGGATCAAAACCTAGCAGAGGGAATGGTTTATGAATGGACTGATGTAACCTACCAGCAGATTTTGGCTGGTAACACGATGGTGTATATATTCCCACTTGTTGTTTTGTTAGTTTTCATGGTGCTAGCTTCGCAGTACGAGAGTTTAAAACTACCATTCGCTATCATTTTGATCGTTCCTATGACCATTTTTTCTGCACTAGCAGGTGTTTGGTTCATTGGTGGTGACAACAATATATTCACACAAATTGCTTTGATTGTCCTTGTGGCTCTAGCGTGTAAAAATGCCATCTTGATGGTGGAGTTCGCTAAAGAACTTAAAGACAATGGCCAAGATACCTTATCAGCGATTTTGGAAGCATGTCGTTTACGTCTTCGACCGATTCTAATGACATCAATTGCATTTACCGCTGGTGTTATTCCATTAATGATTGGTACAGGGGCCGGAGCGGAAATGCGACAAGCAATGGGTATTGCCGTATTCTCGGGTATGGTAGGCGTAACGGTATTTGGATTACTACTCACACCTGTTTTTTACATGTTAGTGAGTCGAAACAAAAAACGTCAAACACTATAACCATAATATAAATACTCATTTAAATTCATACTAAAGGGAGCTATTGCTCCCTTTTCTTTTGGTTATTAAGTATATTAATAATTTCTAGACAGAGCAGTAGTTATACATGAAACTAATACGCTAATATCTAACTTGGATAAACATTGTGGATTTAGCAAATAAACTACACCTGCTTTTAGAAGTCTCTAAAGCTGGATCTTTTGCAAAAGCAGCAGATGGGATGAATATCGACCGCTCTGTTTTATCTAAACACATCAAGCAGTTAGAAGAGCACTTAGGCGTTAGGCTATTAAACAGAACGACTCGCTCTCTTTCATTAACACAAGTCGGCAAGCAAATAGTAGAAAAAGCAGACCAAATATCTCAACTCCTTGATGATACTCAACAAATAGCGGAGAACTTTCAGACTGAGCCTTCAGGGAAAGTACGAATTTCAAGCTCAACATTATTTGGAAAACTCTATCTACAACCTTCGATAGAGAAGTTTTTACATAAGTACCCAAAAGCAAGTGTTGAACTAATGCTAGATGATCTTCATGTAGACGTGATTAGAAGTAATTTTGATATTGCTTTTCGAATCGGACCTATGAGGGATTCATCAATGGTAGCAAGAAAATTAGCAAAAAATACGACTGCAATCATTGCTTCTCGAAATTTAATTGAAAAACATGGTAACCCAGAAACGCCGGATGAGTTAGTTAAGCTACCTTTTATTATTTATTCAAATGGTAATTTTATTGTCGATAAACTTAAATTCTACGACAAAGCAAAATCAGATGGTTTAGATACATACCCAATATCAGGGTCATATATGGTAAATGAAGCTGAGCTAATAATTGAAAGCGTAAAGTCAGGTCTGGGCGCAGCACTTATAGGTCAATTTATGCTTCCTAACAACCTAGAGTCTTCTAATTTAGTTCAACTTTTACCAGAATATGAAACTCAAGATTTTGGTGATATTTATGCTATGTACTCACACCGTCAGCAATCACCATTGGTTAGGGCATTCATTGATATCGTTCAAGAAGAAATTGGCATACCACCAATATGGGAAAAGCATTTCAATAAAAGCTAGGTGATTCTATTTAACCAAAATTAACATAAAATAAAAAATCAAATAAAATCAAATAAAATCAATAAATTAAACCAGCAACGTTTAATATTCATCGAAGTTTAATGTTAGGTGAATTAAGTTCCATTCTAAATGGCGCTTAATTCACTAAATATAAAAAATTCTTGATTTATAATACTAACAAATCCATCACCTATACAAGTTACGATGTATATTGAAGAAAAACACACCTCGGTCACTAGTTTGTTAGTATATAAAATATCTTATCTTATTTTTTTGGTTATTTATACGTTAGCAACGAT
>NZ_JADDYG010000700.1:8869-21795 GCF_015163535.1 Vibrio sp. OPT46
CCTCACGGTTCATGGAAGTATCCTGCTTGGATTATAATAGTCTCGGTCTGTTATTTTTGTTTTAATAATATAGTTAACATAAAAAATGAGGTAAAACTTTTCATTTCTCATTCTAGCTTCACGACATTAACGATTGGATTTTTTATTGTTTTCTTATTCTCACGATTTGCAGGGTATGGTGATTTTTGGGTCGAGTTCATGGGGAACTCATACAATAGAGACGTGAAAAACTTGGTTGAAGAAAGCTTAGAGTTACTAGGTTACGCGATACTTTTAAACGGTGTTTTACTTATTAAAGTAGAAAATCACTAAGTATAAATAAGAGTTCAGAGCTTGTAGTTCAAGCTTTGAACTTTTTTGGCTAAAAAAAAGCAGCAAATTATATTTGCTGCAAATGATGAAAAAAACAATATGCGTAAGTTAACTTCCTAGCAATGGATGCGTTAACGAGTTAATAATAACGAACCGTAACAATTAAGTCTCGTTGAAAATAATCCATAAAGAATGGCATTTATTACACTGTTAATTATGTAACCTTATCTAATCTAGTTATCACACGCCGTCGTTTTTATATCTTATCTCTTTCCGTCAATAAATAGCTCTTCACATCAGATCCCATTTATCATCCCACAACAGTCGGATTCACAACAAAGCAATAAAAATCAATAAATTAGAAGTAGCCACTTAAAAAGTAAAAAGGAGTAAAAACGAAACTATGTCAGATAGAACATATTAAAGATCACCGGCTCTGAGTAGAAAACCGTTCATACTCGTTACGCATACAATCAATAAAGACTTCCATCGCCGGCGTCACACACTTCCCAGCATGATAAGCACAAAGTGGCTTGATCATCTGTGAAAATTCGGTGAACTCAAGCTCTTGTAAACTGCCCTCTTGCAACTCTTTTTCAACCGTAAAACGAGGTAAATAAGAGATACCAATATTACTCTCAACGCAGTTTTTGATCGTATTAATACTGCTAAGTTCGATCATGTTGTCGATGCTAATATCACGCTCCTGAATAATGCTCTCAAACATCTGTCGAAAAAGGCACTTAGGGCCATTGCTTATAAACCCTAAATCAATATGTTGCTCTCTCTTCTTTAAATCTAGCCCTTTTAAAAGCGGCGAAGCAACCAATACCAGTGGCTCCTGCTCAAACTCGTGGACCTTGAGCGTATCGTCATTACCTACTCGATAAAACACACCTAAATCAGCTTTATCCGCTATCAACTCATCTCGAATCTGATAGCAATTTTGTGATTGCAGAGAGAGTCTGACATTGGGCGCTCTGATCCTGAACTCTTTTAAAACATTAGCCATCTTATAAGCAAGTTGAGTCTCAGCAACCAGCACTTTCAATTCACCGGTCGGCTCCGAGTTTTCTTGCTGTGCTGTTCCCTCAATATTTTCCATCACTCGCGCCAGTTCATAGACGTAAGGCAGTATCTTTTCTCCTGCTTGAGTCAAAACCATCTTACGCCCTATTTTTTCGAACAGCTGCAAAGACAGATCTTGTTCCAACTGCTTGATTTGAAAGGTGACGGTTGATTGCGTGCAATAAAGCTTCTGTGACGCTTTTAGAAACGATCCTTCTTCAACAATAGCTTTAAAAGTAAGAAAGCGTTTTAGATTCATGACTAGACTCCACAACCAACAGTTCAATAAATTAAAAGTCTAAGTTTTAATTTATTCAATTTTTTAATCAATTGTAGCGAAGTATAGTGCAGTAAAAACAGGAGAGATAGAGATGACAGCCATCTACACCGCATTTTTTACTTACGTAATCATTACTTCAATTACACCAGGGCCAAACAACATTTTATCGCTCAGCATCGCGACGCAATATGGACTAAAACGCTCAACAAAAGTGATTTCGGGGATGTTTTGTGGCTATGTTGTTTTGATGCTACTTTGTGGCGCTTTCACGTATAACATGATCAGCCTCTTGCCCGTGATTACACCTTGGCTAACATGGATTGGAGCAGCTTATATTGTTTGGTTGGCTTGGGGGCTTGCTACGAGTGAGATCAAAACTTCATCGGATAATTCTAAAGGTATCAGTTTCTTAACAGGTTTCGGTTTGCAGTTCGTTAATGTGAAAATCATTCTTTATGGAATTACCTCTATTTCTACGTTCGTACTGCCCCACACTCAGAATATCTACTGGATCTTAGCGACTAGCCTCATTCTTGCTTTGATCGCACTTCTTAGCAACGTAGTTTGGGCCGTTGCAGGAAAGCTACTTCAATCGCAATTCCAGAGATATGGCAAAGTCATCAATATGAGCTTAGCAGCAGCTCTGATCTATTGTGCGACACAGTTATTTACTTAAGTATATAGTTGATCATCAAGAACAATATTGCTCTTCAACTTAGACGACTACGTTTATGTGAAGAGCAAATTCTGCTCTACAAATCGCTGCGGTTTCTCCTGCCCTTACTCGCTCCTCCCGCGCCTCCATACGGCAGTTTTTGAAGAAGTAGATTCAACGTAACTTAATCAACCTAAAGATACGAAATCTTGTTTAGCTATACATACACGGCCTTGGCGACCTCGGCAATAACTAAGTATTACTTAGTATACACAAATCAGAAAAACTAAGATAATCTTAGTCATCCAAGTCCTTCGTATGAACTTTAAGTGTTGTTTAATAACCCACTCCCAGCCCGCCTTAAGCATGCGCGTAAACAAGCGAATCTGTCCCAAAAAGCACTGGGCATCCGTATCGGCATGGATGATAGTTCTGCAAGTGCAAGGATGAATCAATACGAAAGGGAGCGCCATACTCCCGACGTAAAAACGCTCAAACTTATCGCAGATGAGCTAAACGTGCCTCTAAACTATTTTTTTTGTGAAGATGAAATCACCGCTGAACTTGCTGTGAATCTCCACAAGCTGTCAAATGATGACAAGCAAAGAGTGCTTGAGAGCACAGCCCAGCTGATTGCGGACGCAATCGCCACGAAGTCGAGTACGTAATTGGGATTAAACGCCTAAGAATACGTATCAATACCAAAGAATCAAAGAGCATAACTAAGGGTTCAACATGGCTACAACAAAAGCACTTGTGGTTTTTTCCGGTGGGCAGGACTCTACGACCTGCTTAATCGATGCATTAAATACATATGATGAGGTTCATGCTATAACGTTTGATTATGGCCAGCGTCATTCAGATGAAATAGATATCGCTATCGAATTAGGTAAGCAACTTAACATCAAAAGCCACAAAGTCCTGGATGTAAAATCAATTAATGAGTTAGCGATAAGCTCGCTGACAAGAGACAACATTCCGGTATCTAATGACTTAAGCGACGCTAACGTACCCAATACATTCGTTCCAGGGAGAAACATTCTCTTTCTTACTTACGCATGTATCCATGCTTACCAGCTTGGCATTCAAGACATCATTACGGGAGTCTGCGAAACAGACTTTAGTGGTTACCCTGACTGCCGAGACAACTTTATTCGCTCTCTAAATCTCTCTTGCAATTTAGGTATGGATAAAGCCTTCAACATTAAGACTCCTTTAATGTGGCTTACTAAAGCAGAGACCTGGGCTCTAGCTGATAAGCACAATATGTTGGAGTTTGTCCAAAACAATACGTTAACATGTTACAACGGAATCGTTGGTAAAGGCTGTGGTGAATGCCCAGCGTGCCTACTGCGACAAAGCGGCTTAGAAGAATACTTAGCGAGCAAATAGTCTTTGTTAGCGGTAATAGCGGTGGATAAAACCTTTTGCGTTAGCTTCTAAACGTTTTATCTCATCGTGAAACTCCAGCCAACAGAGCTTCATTTTGATGCCGCCAGATTGGTGGCATCAATTAAATGCGAAACGATTGTCGAACCAAAGATAGCACCACACCACAGCAGTCAACACTTCTTAGCTTTTACAACGCTATAAATTGTTTAGATATATCGACAATGTTTCGATAGCAAAGCTACCAACGGCATTACTCGCGAAACCGGAATTAGATAGAAAAGCTACCTCGAATGATGACGAGTCTCTCGTCTAAGCAATACTCAAATATTTATGAGTTTGAACAGACAAACGCCAATTGCGGGCAATGCACGTATCAATACACAATTGCGTAGCACGAGGCTTCTGGCTAATTGGTTGTAGTGCAATGATAGTCTCGGCCGCTACGTTCGCATTTGCTAAAAGGTCATCAAGGTGGTCGATGTCTTTCTGGGTGCCGACTGGATGCTTAATCTCATTTGCTCGCTCTAACGCGCTATTAAGCACTGGCAATTTACCTTTCATTGCCACTTTTGGTGACACTGTCACCCACGTATTTTCTGAAGTAATCACTTCTGATGTGCCACTGGTTTCAATTTGGCATTGGCACCCCATATCTTCAAACGCCTTTGTTAAAGGGCGCAGATCATAAATACAAGGCTCTCCACCAGTAATCACGATATGCTTAGCATTAAAGCCTTGCTGTTGATATTGCTCTACGATGTTCTCGGCAGATGCAACACACCACGTCGGAGAGTCTTCCGTTTTCACCAGAATATCGCCTATTTGACGTTGATCATTCTCATCTGCATACCACGTTTGTTTGGTATCGCACCATGAGCAACCAACCGGACACTCTTGAAGCCGAACAAAAACAGCAGGGACTCCAGTAAAAACCCCTTCCCCTTGGATGGTTTCAAACATCTCATTTAGCTTATACAACGCAGAACTCACTCAACTCATAACATTTCGAGGCGAAGACCATAATGGACACGCGTGTCTAGGTCAATTTAAACCAAAAATTAATTGTTAAAATAGACCATTTTGTAGTTTCATAGCGTAATGAATATAGGTTTCTGGTTAACGTTAAACCAAGCCTTATTCACTGACAGCTCCCAAAAAACTTTAAGGTAAGAAATGATGTATAAACTGATCGCACTAGATATGGATGGCACGCTACTCAATAGTGATAAAGCCATTTCTGAAGAAAACAAACAAGCGATCGCAAAAGCTCGAGAAGCAGGCGTTACTGTCGTTCTCGCTTCTGGTCGCCCATTAGAAGGAATGCAAGACAAGCTCGACGAACTGAATATCCATTCCGATCGAGATTTTGTTCTTTACTACAACGGTTCGATGGTCAAGAACGTAGGCACAAACGACATCATCCACCAGCAAATCATAGATGGTAAAGCTGCAAAATTGGTGGCGCGAAAAGCCGAAGAGCTAGGTGCGTACGTCCATGCTTTTAGTCAAGTTCATGGTTTAATCACCAACGAACACAACCCTTACACCGATATTGAAGCAAAGATAAATGGCTTAAATGTCACCGAGATGAACTTCGAATCACTAGAAGACGATCATCCAATCATCAAAGCTATGATGGTTGCAGAGCCAAGCAAACTAACAGAAGTTATAGCAGCACTGCCAGCTGAAATGCGCGAAGCGTTTACGGTTGTTCAAAGCGCTCCGTTTTTCCTTGAGTTTCTTAACCCTGCGAGCAACAAAGGTATTGGTGTTGCCGCAATTGCCGAGTATCTGGGAATTAAACCGGAAGAAGTTATCTGTATGGGTGACGCAGAAAATGACCACCACATGCTGAAATACGCTGGCCTTGGTATCGCGATGGCAAATGCAATGGAAGAAACCAAGCAAATCGCTGACTACATTACGGCAAGTAATGATGAGCACGGTGTCGCTAAAGCTATAGAAAAGTTCGTGCTCAATGCATAGCCCTTTCCGCCATGTCTGTTGCGTTAAGCTTCTTACGTTTAACACCCCTAGCCGTCCAAGATAGGCAAGCGGCGTTGTTCGTGGACTAAACGTGTAAAAGCCTTGCTGTAATGCAAGGCTTTGTTTTTACTCAAATACTAATAGATAACAAATACAGCCATCAATCTAGCAACGTTTTGCTCGGTTGGTTTTCACAAGTCAACTTTCTTGCAAGCAGCATAAATAACAACATTAATAATGGATAATGTAACGTCGACAAGACTAATGACCACAAACCGCTAAACGATACGATATTAGCCGAGTACAAATAGAGTTGATCAACAAGCGACAATGCCAGCGTCACAAAGATCATCTGCCGAGTATCTAAATGTGCTTTCGACTCTTTAAATGTCATGACCAACGCTGATGCAGTGATTAAAATTGCTAGCCAGCGACCAAACACAGGTAATGGCCAGATGACGGAGATGACCGCTGTTGCCGCAGTCATAATGAACCAGACGCCTTTTGAGCTTAGAACTTGATCAACGTTCACATCTTGATTTGTTTCCAATCGAAGAACATGCCAAGCCACCAAGCTGCCTAACAGCGCGCCAAATAACATATCTAAAATAAAGGCACTGCCGAGGAAAAACTTACCTAACACCACTGTAAGAGTGATGAACACGAAGACTGCCGTTGTTCCATTCAAACCGAAATACTGGGTTCTATGAAACAAGAACGTCAGAACACAAAACCACACAGCGATAGGCAAGCTAGGAAAACTAAAGCCAAAGCTGTGCGTTAACTCCATCATTGGTATATAGACATGTGGGCGCGGTAACGAAAAGCCTTGTTGAGCGACAAGCACCATAAGCGACGTTGCACTAATTGCAAAAAAGAGTCGGTACACAAACCGGCTACCAAAGCGCATCATGGCAAAAGGAAATAGAAAGAGTAGTACCGTCGGTTCTGTCAGGTCTATAACCAGTTTCGAGATCTGACTAGCTACCTCGTAACTCGTTTCTGACAACGCCCCTATCCAACTCTGTAAATCTATCAGCCACGCCAATTCAACCTGACGAAATGAAGGCGCGGATTCGATCAACTGAGTCACATAAGATACTGATTGCTTGGTAGCTTGATCAAAAAACTGAGTGGCTTGTGGCCATTGCTCAGGATAACGATATAAAGATGATGGTAATTCAGATGGGCTAAGCAGCATAGCTGACGCAACTTCTACTCCATAATGAGGGGCAAACCAAATAGGCAGTTCATTTCCACCTAAAGAATTATTCATAGAAAAAGCGATAATGTCAGAGTCTGATATACAGTCGTAAAAAACCGCAGTGTCCGTTCTGCCAAGCTCCTCTCCAACCGTAACCACTATACCGGTTTCTTCCCACGTTTCTCGTTGAGCAGCAACTTGTGGAGACTCACCATCAATGATGGTTCCGCCAGGTAGAGAAATCTTATCCGTTAATACTTCATGAACTAGCACTAACTTGTCATCAGCGCGAACAATACAGAGCGCTCCTTTAACTTCGCTCGCAGTGGCTTTAGCCGTAGAGATCGGTGAAACAGGTAACAAAATAAAACAAAGGATGAGTAATAACAGCTGTCTCAACACAAAATATGACCTTAAATAAACATAATGATAACCAATGAATCATGGCAGTTAATCTTATCTTTTTCGACAAAAATTAAGTAACGAGTTATGCCAAACTGAGTTGATCGCGTAAAACCCGATCTCAACGCTCACTGGAGAATAATTTAATGCAAACCTGACAAAAATCAGACAAAACATAAAATGTTGATCGCAATTCTGCCAGTTATATAAAGATAACGTCAGGACAAAGTCATACACATTTTGTGGGTTCTCATAGTTGACACAATAAAAAAGGGCTTATTATTCGCAAACAATAAACCCCAGTTATAATAACTATGTACTGATCGTTGAAACCAAGAATGAATCTTATCTCATGGTCAACGAATCAAATTCACTGGCCCGATCGTTAGTTAGACTTGCAATTCGCATCGCCTACTTTTTGCCAAACACCCCAAGGCCCTGAGTCTGCTGGATTATCACCTTGAGTCCACCACTGCGCTTGCCAAACTTTACCATTCCAAGTAACCGTATCTCCTTTGAGATACACTAAGCTGGCTTGCCATACAGTTGTACAGCTATCTGTGGGAGGCGTTGTCACCGTTTTCGCTTGAGCAGATACTAACGCTTGGTATTGTGTGCTGGTCTTATCAACGTTGAAGTTCAAAGCCACTCTTGCTTCTCCGCTCTGAGTAGCACCAAATTCAACATCAACACGACAACTTGCATTCATTGCTAACGTCGCCTGAGAGCACTGATCATTGGCAATAACAGCTGCATCAGTAACACCCGAAGCAAACGCGCGAACATTTTCCACAGTGAACGTGGTGTTCCCTGAATTCTGGATAACAAAGCTATGTTGCTGTAACTCCCCAACATTAAATGATGCCAGTGTCTGTTCGGTGGTGTATCCAACAGAAACATTTTCTTTTGGTGGTGTTGCTGTTCCGATAACACCATCGACAAAATTGCGCATAGCAGCGATATCGCTATAAACCCCATACATACCAGGACGAGCACAACCTATTCCCCAACTGACCACACCAAGTTGAGTAATTACACCACTGCGATTAATGACGATTGGACCACCACTATCTCCCTGACAAGAATCTATCCCACCTTGAGGAATACCCGCACAGAATGACACTTCTCCAACCGTTGTGTAGTTGCCACCGGCTTGACGGCAAGTCATATCCGACACACGTGGGACGTCAACCTCTTGCAATCGAGACGGAGAGCTTCCTCCTTCAGAAGTTCGCCCTAAGCCAGCAACACTAAGCCAATCTCCGATGCTCGCGTATTGCGTTAGACTGCCATTCGCAATCTCAACTGAAGAAACACCTTGAGGCACAGAGTCGAGCTTCAATACCGCGAGGTCATGAGAAAGCGTCGCGCGGCGATATGCCGGGTGCATATGGATCTCACTGACGTTTGCACGAACACCGTCACTACCGTTATAAACAACGCCACCGATTTTAACCGCTATCTGATTCGGAGAATCACCCTCAACACAATGCGCAGCAGTCAGGACGTAACCATTCCCGATATAACTGGCCCCACAATATGATCGGTTACCATAACGACTAACAATTTGGGTGTAGAATTTCCAGTCACGTGGGTCGGCAGTTACTCCGCCTACGATCTGGGGTTGGATAGTATGATTTTGCGTCCGTGACAAATCATCAGCACTTGCGAACATTGGCAAAACGGCTAAAGCAAGTAACGATTTTATTAGTTTCAAAATATTGTCCTCTTGTTTTTGTAAGCACGATCCTCGTGCTACTAATAAACAAGCAGACAAAAACGCCGATACCAATGTGGGTGCATATCAATTTGTTAACATTGCGAGCAACTTATAGAGAAAAGTCTATTGACGAACTGAATGATTTCAATTCGATAGAACCTAAATCACAATATTAAAGTTAAATACGATTATTCGTTCAGCGGTTTTCTTAAATAGTGGATATGATGTGCAAATCCTTGTTTTTCATACAAAGATATTGCGCCCTGGTTAAAATGCCATACTTCAACAAACATCTGTTTTGCACCGTAATCAGAGAACGTTGACTCAATTTTATTAATCAAAGCCTGCGCCGTACCTTGTTTTCGATATTCAGGCAGCACATAGAGCTCATCCACGCTTCCCATCATAACTGGCTGGCTGACGGTAGAAATAAGTTCACAGAAGTGACCAGAAATAAAGCCAATAATTTCATCTCCTTGTTTTGCTACGTAAACAAGGCACTCAGGGTCATCAATATATCGAGCAATGCTTTTTTCTTGTTCTATCTCCTCTGCCGTTTTGAAAAGCTCAGGAGATTGAAGATGATGCTCATCATGAAGCTCGAACATAAGATCGTTGAGCAACTCTAGGTCGCTAAAACACGCAGGTTTAATCGCAAACGTGGTCATACAAAGGGTCACTAAAAATGGAATGGCTGTAGTTTGTGAGGAAAACGTCGTATTGGCAAGTCACAAATGCTTTCACGATACGTTTGTACTGTTTGAGCAACAAAAAAGCCCCTGTACTTAATAAACGTACAGAGGCAGAACCAACCTACAGAGTTCGAGGATCAGGGGTTAGTTAGAATTGAGTTTTTCTCAGCGTCGTAGCACTCGCTCAATTTCGTTCAAGCTACTTGGGTCATCAATCGTTGACGGAACGGTGTATTTTTCACCATCAGCTATTTGACGTATAGTTCGACGCAAAATTTTACCTGAACGTGTTTTCGGTAAACGGTCTACAACCAACGCATGCTTGAAGCAAGCAACTGCACCTATCTCACTACGCACTTTGCCAACAAGCTCACCTTCAAGGTCTAGCTCATCCACTTTGACGCCGTCTTTCAGTACAACAAAACCAAGTGGAAGCTGACCTTTTAGATCATCGTGGATACCGACCACCGCACATTCTGCAATCGCTGGGTGGCCTCCTACTATTTCTTCCATTTCACCTGTCGACAATCGGTGTCCCGCGACATTAATCACATCATCAATACGTCCCATAATAAACAGGTAACCGTCTTCATCCAGATAGCCACCATCACCAGACACGTAGTAGCCTGGGAACTGGCTAAGATAACCAGTTTCAAAACGGTCATGATTACGCCAAACCGTTGGCAGACAACTTGGTGGTAGCGGACGTTTTAATGCGACAAAGCCTTGTTGGTTAGGCCCGACAGCCTCTCCAAGTTCATTCAGAATTTCGACCTGATAACCCGGAATGGGCTTCGTCGAAGAACCAGCTTTAACTGGCATCATTTCGACACCTGTCGGGTTGCCAGCGATGGCCCAGCCCGTCTCGGTTTGCCACCAGTGGTCAATAACGGGCTTGTCCGCTTTGCTCTGAACCCACTCCAGTGTCGGAGGGTCAAGGCGTTCTCCCGCCATAAAGATGTTTTTCAGATTCGACAAGTCGTACTGTTTTAAGTGCTCGCCTTCCGGGTCCTCTTTCTTAATCGCACGAAACGCCGTTGGTGCAGAGAACAACGCATCTACTTTATATTCATCACACACTCGCCAAAATGCCCCAGGATCCGGTGTTCGAACAGGCTTGCCTTCGAATAGGATGGTAGTGCAACCGTGAATCAGTGGAGCGTAAACAATGTAAGAGTGCCCTACTACCCAGCCCACATCAGATGCCGCCCAAAAGACGCCATCTTGAGGAATGTTATAGATTGCGCTCATGGAGTACTTCATCGCGACAGCATGGCCACCGTTATCACGCACAACGCCTTTCGGCTTACCTGTCGTACCCGATGTATAAAGTATGTAGAGCGGATCGGTTGCTAACACCGGAACACAACCATGTGGCAGCGCTTGGTTGTACTCTCGCTGCCAATCTAAGTCTCTATCTTGGTTTAGCTCAGCGTCGCACTCTGGACGTTGGAAAACAAACACTTTCTCAGGCTTCCAACGGCTGTCCATAATGGCTTTGTCTACCATTGGTTTGTATGGAATGACTTTGTTGATCTCAATCCCGCACGACGCCGTCATGATCACTTTCGGCTCTGCATCTTCAATTCGTACAGCAAGCTCATTAGGAGCAAAACCGCCGAATACTACGGAATGAATCGCCCCCAAACGCGCGCAGGCAAGCATCGCCATTGCGGCTTCTGGGATCATCGGCATATAAATAACGACTCGGTCGCCTTTTTCAACACCTTGAGCAGACAGCATGCCAGCAATTTTTGCTACTTGGTCACGTAGGTCGCTATAGGTGTACGTGGCTTTACGACCTGTCACTGGCGAGTCATAAATGAGTGCAGTATTATCACCGCGTCCTTGCTCGCAATGGTAATCTAATGCTAACCAGCACGTATTCATTACACCATCTGGAAACCAACGTTCTATGCCGTTTTCATCAGATTTCAAGATAGTTTTAGGAGATTCGAACCAATCGAGATTCTCCGCTTGAGCGCGCCAAAAACTCTCCGGTTCATTCTTCGCCCATAAGTATTCTTTTTCGTATGAAGACATATTGCTTCCTCCAGTATGTCCTGACATTGCTCTCGTTCTACTCAAAGATCGCTCTTTTAATCCAAAGATCGTCTCTTTTAATCGAAGACATAGAAGGGTACACGCACAAATCCCTCCATCAGTATTCTCGCACTTCGGCTCATAATGGCTTTTTGCACCACCCAGCCCTGCTCAGTTTGCTTCGCTTGTGCCCCAACTTTTAACGTTCCTGACGGGTGACCAAAAGTCACGGACTCTTTTTCACCGCCACCAGCGGCTAAATTCACTAACGTTCCGGGCACACACGCAGCAGAAGCAATAGCAACGGCTGCTGTTCCCATCATTGCATGATGTAGCTTGCCCATCGACAGCGCGCGAACGAGCACATCAATATCCGACTCATTAACGGCTTTACCACTTGAAGACAGGTAACTTTTCGGTTTAGAAACAAACGCTATTTTCGGCGTATGTTGGCGTGTTTGAGCTTCTTCTAAATCAGAAATCAGGCCCATTTTTAACGCGCCATATGCACGGATGGATTCGAACATCGCTAATGCTGTGTCATCGTTGTTGATATCGTCTTGCAGCTCGGTGCCCTGATATCCTATCGATTCAGCATCAATAAAAATGGTTGGTATGCCCGCGTTAATAAAGGTCGCGTTGAACGTACCCACATCCGGCACCACCAAATCATCAACTAAGTTACCCGTTGGGAACATACTTCCTTCGCCATCGGAAGGATCAACAAAATCCACTTGAATTTCTGCCGCTGGAAACGTGACACCATCGAGCTCAAACTCTCCGGTTTCTTGGACGAAACCATTGACGATTGGCACGTGAATCAAAATCGTTTTGCTTATGTTCACTTGCCAAACACGCACCGTCACAATTCCATTTTCTGGAATGCGGTCTTGTGGAATCAGCCCAGCATGAATGGCGAAGGGACCAACTGCCGCAGACAAGTTGCCGCAGTTACCACTCCAATCGACGAATGGT
Organism: Vibrio sp. OPT46; assembly: GCF_015163535.1. Taxonomy (NCBI): domain Bacteria; kingdom Pseudomonadati; phylum Pseudomonadota; class Gammaproteobacteria; order Vibrionales; family Vibrionaceae; genus Vibrio; species Vibrio sp. OPT46. The sequence goes on from NZ_JADDYG010000700.1 coordinate 21,599, forward strand.
TTGTCGATCGACACTTGTCCAAACAAATAGTCAACGTCATGACCGTCTTGGCTACTGCGCGAAACAATCACTGTTTTACTGGTGCTGGAGGTTGCACCACCCATACCGTCGATTTGCTTCGCGTAAGGATCCGGGCTGCCGATAACACGTAACAACAGCTTGTCACGCGCGGCTCCAGCCATTTGCGCTTCTTGAGG
>NZ_JADDYG010000700.1:21849-26461 GCF_015163535.1 Vibrio sp. OPT46
TAAATCCTCTAGGTTGAAAAAGACACCTTTACTCGTGCCGCCACGCATGTACGTCGCGGGCACTTTTATTTGGCTTGTTTGATTCGGAGTATTATTTGCCATACGCACTCCTTATTGTGCCAAGAAATCTTGCGCGAAACGCTGCAGAACACCGCCCGCGTTGTACACGTGAACTTCGTCAGCGGTATCTAAGCGACAAGTAACCGGAACATCGACTTTATCGCCGTTGCTGCGTGTGATAACCAGCGCTAAATCAGCGCCCGGCTTGATTTCTCCAACCACGTCGTAAAGTTCCGTACCATCCAGCTCTAGCGTATTGCGGTTAACGCCCGACTTAAATTGCAGTGGTAGTACGCCCATGCCAACCAAGTTAGTACGGTGAATACGCTCAAAGCCTTCAGCAACAATGGCTTCTACGCCCGCCAGTCGAACGCCTTTTGCTGCCCAGTCACGGGATGACCCCTGACCGTAATCCGCGCCAGCCACCACGATCAATGGTTGTTTACGATTCATGTAGGTTTCAATCGCTTCCCACATACGAACCACCTGCCCTTCTGGCTCTACACGCGCCAGAGATCCCTGCACGACTTCGCCGTTTTCCTTCACCATTTCATTGAACAACTTTGGGTTAGCGAAGGTCGCGCGTTGCGCCGTTAAGTGGTCACCACGGTGAGTCGCGTAAGAGTTGAAATCTTCTTCTGGCACACCCATTTTCGCTAAGTATTCACCTGCAGCGCTGCTTGCGAGAATCGCGTTGGATGGTGATAAGTGATCAGTGGTGATGTTGTCGCCCAGAATCGCCAATGGACGCATACCAGACAATGTTCTTTCTCCCGCTAGCGCACCTTCCCAGTACGGTGGTCGGCGGATATAGGTACTCATCGGACGCCAGTCGTACAGCGGGTTGGGATTTTGCTCTTGATCATTCAGCTTAAACATCTGAATGTAAACTTGCTTAAACTGCTCAGGTTTAACATGAGTACCGACAACTGCATCGATCTCTTCATCGCTTGGCCACAAATCATTGAGATAAATTGGTTTGCCATGTTGGTCAGTGCCCAGTGCATCGCGCTCGATATCAAAACGAATCGTACCGGCTAGCGCATAAGCGACAACCAATGGTGGTGAAGCCAAGAAAGCTTGTTTGGCGTACGGATGGATTCGACCATCAAAGTTACGGTTACCAGAAAGCACCGCTGTCGCATATAAATCACGGTCGATGATCTCTTGTTGGATTTTTGGATCCAGCGCACCACTCATACCGTTACAAGTTGTACATGCGTAACCAACAATGCCAAAGCCAAGCTTCTCTAGCTCTGGTAATAAGCCCGCTTCTTCCAGATACAAGCGTGCAACTTTAGAACCCGGAGCAAAAGACGATTTCACCCACGGTTTACGTACAAGACCAAGTTCGTTGGCTTTCTTCGCCACAAGGCCAGCAGCAACCACGTTTCTTGGGTTACTGGTATTCGTACATGAGGTAATAGCAGCGATGATCACTGCACCATCTGGCAACTCGCCTTCTTTCTCTTCCCACGCTCCAGAAATGCCGCGCTGTGCCAACTCAGAAGTTGGTAAACGACGATGAGGGTTTGACGGACCAGCCAAGTTACGGCTAACTGATGATAAATCGAACTCAAGTACGCGCTCGTAAACTGCGCTATCAAGATCGTCTGCCCAAAGACCGGTTTGTTTTGCGTAATTTTCTACTAAAGCAACTTGTTCTTCATCTCGACCAGTTAGTTTCAAGTAATTGATGGTCTGCTCATCAATATAAAACATGCCAGCTGTTGCGCCGTATTCTGGTGTCATGTTTGAAATCGTTGCGCGGTCTCCGATCGTTAGATCACGTGCGCCTTCTCCGAAGAATTCAAGATATGAAGATACCACACGCTCATTACGCAGAAACTCAGTAATCGCGAGGACAATATCCGTTGCGGTAATGCCCGGTTGACGTTTACCCGTCAGTTTGACACCGACAATATCTGGTAGACGCATCATTGATGGTCGGCCAAGCATGACGGTTTCTGCTTCCAGACCACCGACACCTATCGCAATAACACCAAGAGCGTCTACGTGAGGCGTGTGACTGTCCGTACCCACACAGGTGTCTGGGTAGGCAATGCCCTGCTTTGCTTGTACCACAGGAGACATTTTTTCCAAGTTGATTTGGTGCATGATGCCATTCCCAGCTGGAATCACGCTGACGTTTTCAAACGCTGTTTTACACCACTCGATAAAGTGGAATCGGTCTTCATTACGGCGCTCTTCAATCGCGCGGTTTTTGTCGAAGGCATCAGGATCAAAGCCCGCATGTTCAACCGCTAAAGAGTGGTCAACGATCAATTGTGTCTCAACCACTGGGTTCACTTTTGCAGGATCGCCGCCCTGATCTGAAATGGCATCGCGCAGACCCGCTAAATCGACTAGAGCGGTCTGACCAAGAATGTCATGACAAACAACGCGTGCTGGATACCAAGGAAAATCAAGATCGCGTTTGCGTTCAATTAACTGTTTCAGGCTATCTGTCAATGTGTTCGGGTCACAGCGGCGGACCAGTTGCTCAGCTAGCACGCGAGAGGTATAAGGGAGTGTTTCATAGGCTCCAGGAGAAATGGCATTGACGGCTTCGCGTGCATCAAAATAATCCAGTTGAGTTCCCGGAAGCGGCTTACGATATTGAGTATTAATATTTGTGTTCATGGTTTGCTTCCATTCAGTCTTTACATCTTGCCTTCATCAAGGTTTTCCATTGCTCCAGAAACACAGTGATGAGAGGATCTCCTTCCTCTGTTAGAGAGAATGACAAAGGAAGGAGGTGGTCAACCAAAGCATATAATGCCCTCGTTGACCTTCGCGCTAGCGATTCTCGATAGGCACCCATTCTTGATGATCTGGGCCCGTATAATCGGCACTTGGGCGAATAATACGGTTATTGGCACGCTGTTCATAAACGTGTGCAGCCCAGCCCGTTAAACGACTCATCACAAAGATTGGGGTAAATAGTTTGGTTGGAATGTCCATGAAGTGGTAAGCCGATGCATGGAAGAAGTCCGCATTACAGAACAGACCTTTCTCTCGCTTCATCACTGATTCAACACGCTCAGAAACCGCATATAGATGTGTATCACCAACTTGTTTCGATAGCTCTTTGGACCATCGTTTTATTAAGGCGTTGCGAGGGTCACTTTCACGATAAATCGCATGACCGAAGCCCATGATCTTGTCTTTATTGGCTAGCATTTTCATGATGTTCGCTTCCGCCTCGTCGGGCGTTTGCCAATCTTCAATCATTTCCATCGCCGCTTCGTTCGCACCGCCGTGAAGTGGTCCACGAAGCGTACCGATTGCTGCCGTGATACAAGAATGGATGTCTGACAACGTTGATGCACAAACGCGTGCTGCGAATGTAGAAGCATTAAACTCATGTTCAGCATAAAGAATAAGCGAGCAATGCATCACTTGTTTGTGCAGCGCAGATGGCGCTTTGTCTGTAAGTAATCGCAAGAAGTAACCACCGATGCAATCTTCAGTCTGATCCTCGGTGTTGATACGCACGCCATCATGACTAAAGCGGTACCAGTAACAGATGATGGCAGGGAACAAGGCTAGCATACGTTCGGTTGCTTTCAGTTGCTCCTCGAAGCTCATTTCCTGCTCTAGGTTACCCAATACAGAACAACCCGTGCGCATTACGTCCATTGGGTGTGCGCTTGCAGGAATTAACTCTAAAGCTTGTTTTAGCTCGGCTGGCAAACCTCTAAGGCTGAGTAGGTGTGTCTTGTATGCATCGAGTTCTTGTTGATTCGGCAAGTGACCGCGTAACAGAAGGTGAGCCACTTCTTCAAACTGTGCGTTATTCGCAAGATCAGTAATATCGTATCCACGATAAGTTAGACCAGTTCCCGTTTTTCCGACAGTACATAAAGCTGTGCTTCCTGCGCTTTGACCACGAAGGCCTGCGCCACCTAATTCTGCTTTCTTTTCTGCAGTTTGAGACATTGTTTGAACTCCTTTTCTGTCTGACTTTTCCCTCTCTGGGGTGTTTTTAGCCAAACGAATTTCACGTTATTAGATGAGATAAATTCCGATTATCTTTTTCTTGGGCTTCCGTTTATTTTTGCTTTTCCCCGCTATTTCCCTTCAGAGAATAACTGGTCAAGTTTGTCTTCGTAGTCGTGGTAATTCAGGTGCTGATACAACTCTTTACGTGTTTGCATCGAATCAACCAGTGCTTCCTGATTACCCACTTCTAGCAAATGTTTGTAGACCGTTTCAGCAGCTTTGTTCATGGCACGGAACGCACTTAATGGGTAAAGCACCATATCGACTTTCGCTTTTGCAAGCTCATCGCAGCCGTACAGTGGCGTTGCGCCGAACTCGGTAATGTTGGCCAGAATAGGAACGTGCTTTCCAGTTGCTTGCTCAAGTGCGTTTGAGAACTGAAGGTACTGATCCAGCTTGGTCATCGCTTCTGGGAAGATCATGTCTGCGCCAGCTTCCACACACGCAATCGCACGCTCGATTGCGCTGTCCATGCCTTCAACAGCTAGCGCGTCTGTACGAGCCATAATCACGAAACTTTCATCATTGCGTGCATCAACCGCGGCTT
>NZ_JADDYG010000700.1:26621-30105 GCF_015163535.1 Vibrio sp. OPT46
GCCCGTGTCGATATCAACCAAAAGAGGCAAATTACATGCGTTAGTAATACGGTCAACATCAACCAAAACGTCGTTTAATGTTGTGATACCGAGATCCGGCAATCCGTATGAAGCATTTGCGATACCGCCACCAGACAAGTAAATCGCTTGGTGACCCAAGTTTTTTGCCATCATGGCGCAATACGGGTTTATAGTGCCGACAATTTGTAGTGGATTATTTTGTTCAATGGCGAGTCTGAATTTCGCTCCCGGTGTTAAGCTCATGACGAATTCCTTCTAGTCTTTGTCTAAACTTTCTGTATGTATAATTTGAGATTGGATGAGCTTTCGACTTCCTGATATGTGTCTTCTCATCAACATTTCTGCAAGCTCTTCATCGCGATTGCGAATGGCTTCCAAAATGAATTTGTGTTCGGTGAGCGCCTCATTCGGGCGAGATTGCGCACGTGGCGACTGGTAACGATACATCCGTAATAAGTGATAGAGTTCATCACACAGCAGAGATATTAACTTACTGTTTCTGCTGGCTTGGATGATGCGATAGTGAAAATCAAAGTCACCATGTTGATGGAAGTAAGACGCGCCTTCCATTTGGTCTATATGCTTGGAATGTGTCGACAATAGCATTTCCAAGCTTAAGAGCTCTTCTTGCGTAATGTGTCGCGCAGCTAACCTTGCCGCCATGCCTTCCAATGCTTCTCGAACGGCATAAAGTTCTATCAGCTTTTCCGGAGAAAAAGTGGTCACTCTAGCCCCAACATGAGGAATTCGCTCGATGAGCCCTAGCCCCTCTAAGCGCATCAATGCTTCACGCAAAGGCCCACGACTGACTTGATATTTCTTTGCTAGCTCAGGCTCTGATATCTTATGGCCAGGCTTCACGTCGCCATTAACAATGACTTCAATGAGTGTTTCGGTCAGCGTTTCGGATTTGGTGTGTTCTTTCTCAGAACCCAGCACTTTATAACGAGCTTTCAACTCAGAGTTCATATTCAGATACTCTTGTTACCGACATCGAAATGTCTACAATTTCTTAACCTGAATATAAAGTAGTCGATCAAAGTGTCGACAATCAAGTAAATTGTCGACAATTTAGACTAAGGTCGTAATTTAAATTGGCCTAAAATGCCTATTAAGTGCCGTTTTTAGCAGAAATAAAGAATGGTGAGTTCACATTGTCGACAACTTATAAACCTTTAAGCTTATGATCTAAAAACTAAAAGCTCAGCTGTCGAACAATAATCGGATAAAAAACTATTCTTTAGGTACAAATTGATCAAAGACTTGTTGCGAAGTCATCTTTTGTGAAGCGGAATTGAGGTCATAATAAGCTGGCTTTTCATCGGTAAAAATCTCTAAAGTGAGTTTGAAATCTGGGTTATCGAACAAACCAGCGGAAAGAATGTACTCACCTGTCGGCAACAAATGATAGAAAAGGTTTGTGCCGCATTCGCCACAAAAACCTCTCACCGCCCAGTCTGACGACTGATAACGTTTAGGTTCGCCACCTTTAAACGTCACGTTAGGCCCACAATGCACCGCATGAAGTGCGCCACTCGACCATTTTCGACACATAGAGCAATGGCACAGGCTAACCTCATTTTTAACCTCAGCGATGACTTCAATTGCGCCGCACAAACACGTCCCTTTCATTCTCTTTTCCTCGTTCATTTTCCGTCATTTTATTATGGCCTACCAAAGCGTAAAGCCGCGTGACCTAACACCAACTTCTCGCCGTGAACTTTATGAACAAAATAACCGAAATGCTCAATATTCTCTTTATATCTCTTTTACAGACAGATATTTAACACTTAATTAACCTTTACACCAAGTTCAGCTTTAACGCTTACAAGGCATGACAACTGAGCAAAAACAATAAGGCTCAACTAAATAGAGTCGCTAACATAAGGAACGTGAACATGTTAAAGGTACTCAAACCAACGCTCGCCGCTTCAATCATCGCAGCTTCATTTTCATTCAACGCTCTTGCTGCAGATATTGAAAAAATGCACTTTCTTATCCCTGGAGGTGCCGGTGGCGGTTGGGACATGACCGCCCGAGGTACTGGTGATGTATTAATAAAGTCGGACATCGTCGAAACCGTATCATTTCAAAACCTATCTGGTGGTGGCGGTGGCAAAGCAATCGCACATTTGATTGAAACGGCTGATCGTCAAGAAGATACACTCATGGTGAACTCAACACCGATCGTCGTTCGCTCGCTCAGTGGGATCTTCCCACAATCTTTCCGCGACTTGACTCCTGTTGCCGCAACGGTTGCCGATTATGGCGCCATTGTTACATCAGCCGATTCTCCTTACAGCTCTTGGGAAGATGTCGTTAAAGCTTTTAAAGAAAACCCTCGTAAAGTGAAGGTTGCTGGTGGCTCTGCTCGTGGTTCTATGGATCATTTGGTTATAGCAGCGGCTTTCAAAGGTGAAGGTTTTGATGCGCGCAAAGTTCGTTACATTGCCTATGATGCAGGTGGAAAAGCCATGGCTGCCCTACTTTCAGGCGAAACACAACTGCTCTCTACAGGGTTAGGTGAAGTACTCGAAATGTCTAAGTCTGGGCAAGTGAAAGTGTTAGCGATTACAGCACCAAAACGTTTAGAAGCTGCGCCTAACATTCCAACTCTCACCGAATATGGTAATGAAACTGTCTTTGCTAACTGGCGTGGATTCTTTGCAGCACCAGGCACAAGCCAAGAAAAGCTAGATGAATGGAATGCCGCATTTACTAAAATGTATAACACCGACGAATGGCAAGTCGTTCGAGACCGCAATGGTTGGATCGACAACTATAAAGCGGATAAAGCATTCTTCGCGTTTCTTGAAGATCAAGAGCAACAGATGGGTGACTTAATGCGCGAGTTAGGCTTCCTGAAGTAACAATCGAATTGGGGTCCCTCAGATACCAACCTCAATGAATAACGTAGGTTGGTATTTCCCCATTGTATTTGCACTCTAAGTTTCACCGCATATGGACATTGTCGACAATCGGCATGCACACTCCTTTGTTTATATACCCAAAGCGGCTCGACTAGCAGCGAAATGCTTAATTGTTAATGGTTTAGTTTATTCATTGACGTCCATATGCGGTCTTTTTTACTTTTGTTAGGAGTTGAATATGCCTCGTTCAACCAACTTTTTCACCAAAGAGTATTTACTCTGTCGTGACCGCGTCGGCGCAATGATCTTTCTACTTTTCTGTCTTTGCTACGGTTATCAAACCTCACAAATTCCATTGTTTCCAGGTGATGAGTATGAACCATTCACCGCACGTACTCTGCCAACCATCCTGACTTACGTTGGTGTCGGCCTTTCTTTGCTATTGCTGGTGACAGGACAACCAGATAAACAAAGTGGCGCAGTGCTGACCTTCAATTGGAAGTTACTGATTGCCTTTTTAATTTTAATGGCGCTCTACGGCGTGGGCCTGACTTACTTAGGTTTTGTGATAGCTACTGGCTTCTTTTTATTGG
>NZ_JADDYG010000701.1:0-284 GCF_015163535.1 Vibrio sp. OPT46
ACTTCCATCTTAAAAACACCACTTATTGAGTAATGACTTACTTATAAATAGGTATAAGATTTACTTATTTAGGGTGAGTTAACGCCCACATTAAGCAACCAAATGCACAAAAACGGCGATAATTGAACCATACTCTTACCAAGAAGCACATTTTCTACAAAATAGCTTCACGTAATTTATTGTTGGTATTTGCAACATTGCCAAGGAGATGTCTATTGAGACTTGAAAGAACTTTTAACCCTGATGACTTATCGATGCAAAACATGGAAAGTCCGATATGTATG
>NZ_JADDYG010000702.1:0-364 GCF_015163535.1 Vibrio sp. OPT46
ACTAAAAAGTATATTTCGCCATCAACACCAAAATCAAAAACCCTAATGATATTAGGGTGGCTTAACCTTTGAGTTTGTTGAGCTTCACGTATTAACATACGTGCAGTCTCTGGTTGAGAAGCAAACTCTTTCTGTAATATTTTTAACGCAACGTAGGGTGTCTCTGAACCTGAAGATTCAAGAATCTTATCTTTAGCTAAGTAAACATCGCAAAGCCCACCATGCCCAATAACCGACTCAATTTCATACCGATTTTTAACGGGCGTTCCTATTAAGCTTTCATTAATAACATCTTTGTTATTATTTAATGAGTCATCTTTATTGTTTTTTTTCTTATTAACTAACGGAGTGTTTTCTTTTTGAG
>NZ_JADDYG010000702.1:493-639 GCF_015163535.1 Vibrio sp. OPT46
TTGCATTGTCTCGTTTTTGAGTCTTTACAATTTTAGTTTTATCTCCGATTTCTTCGTTATTTATAGAATTGTTTTTATTACTGTCTTCCATCACAAGAACTCCGTATAAATGATGGGGGAATATATACCTTTCTGCTCAATGAAAA
>NZ_JADDYG010000703.1:0-617 GCF_015163535.1 Vibrio sp. OPT46
TTGATACAGCCTATCGGCATTTCTGTAAAGCCAAAACAGATGATAGCTTAGACATCATGTTTGAAGGTGCTGAAAAGCAATTGGCAAATTTAGATTGTGCTGGCGAGGAGCGTAATCGAGTCTTTCATAACATTTACATTGCATATGGACGTCGACAAGAAGACATCGATGGCGAAAGTAAAAGTACAGAATATAAGGCACAGAGAACAGTTGATAAGAGCCTAGCTAATAACAAAAATCTAAGTACAGAAGAGCTACTGGGTGAGGCGCTAAGAGCAATGGAAAATAAGTAATGATCAAAATAGGATTCCCTGTACGCACTTCATTACACAAATTGACGAAACTCTTTACTCAGCTGTTTAACCGATTGTTTGTATACCTTTCAGTTAGCAGCTTACCACAAGTAATCTTCATGGGGGCGGCCATATTTGCTCTGTTTAGTGCGGTTATAAGCTTAACCGAATCGATTAACTATGTTCTTGCTGGGATGGCTAACTATGGCTTCATCGAATTGCTGAGGGTCTTAATCTATATTGCATTCGCTTTTTCTCTGGTAATGAAAATGTGGAAAATTAGTATTACTAGCTTTATCTTGATCATTCTCTTCGGACTAGCTA
>NZ_JADDYG010000703.1:843-980 GCF_015163535.1 Vibrio sp. OPT46
GATTCGGCACGTGTGGCATTTTGACTATGCGTTGGTTTCGGTGATTAAGGTGGTATGCGGCGGCATCAGAAACCTAAACAGGGCGTTTATGCTTAGGAGTAGAAGTTGAAATATTTGGAAGAGTTCGAATTGGCGAT
>NZ_JADDYG010000704.1:0-220 GCF_015163535.1 Vibrio sp. OPT46
TCAAGCAACTCAGTTACTCACTGAAGAGCCATCATAAAAATAAGTAAGATAGAGATCCTTTCAAAATGAAGAACACACGCATCACTATTCATGCTGTTGTCACGGCAGCTATTTCCCTACTTGCGAGTAGTCAACTTTTTGCCAATGAAACGCCATCCTCAGAGCGCGTTGTTAGCGCAGGCAGCGCCGTCACTGAACTCTTGCTTGAACTCGACGCTAA
>NZ_JADDYG010000705.1:0-359 GCF_015163535.1 Vibrio sp. OPT46
GCTTCAATTGAGTTCATTTATTTAACCTCTAAAAGAATCATGAATACATAGGCAGTTAATGGGATTCGAGTTTACAAGTGATTCGGTCAGCTAAAACTCAAGCTAAGTAGAAAGTATTTGCAGTTGTATTTGCCTCTGAAAATCGTTTAGAGCTTTCTCATCCGCGAAGTTCTATAAGAAATTATTAAGGATATATTTGTGTGCGATTTCGTGAAAAAAATTATTGTAGGTTTACTTTTCAGTGCTTCGTCTTTTGCTTCCTTAAGTCAATATGTTCCAGCAATGAATGATAAGAACGGTTATGTAGAACCATTTCAAATGTTTGATAATGTCTATTATGTAGGAGACAAGTGGGTCTC
>NZ_JADDYG010000706.1:0-270 GCF_015163535.1 Vibrio sp. OPT46
TCCCGTCGCAGAGATGCAAGATGGAGCCATTATATTCAACCCAGGCTCGATGACATTCCCACGTAATGGCTTACCGAGAAGCTTTGGTACTCTAGAAGACAATAAGCTAACGGTAAAAACGCCAGAAGGCGAAGTATTAGCACAAACCATGATTTAACGGTTTTACTAAGTAAAAAAATAGGGAGCGAATTGCTCCCTATTTTGTGTCTGAATGTCCTAAATCGCGTTCTGGGTCGATAATGTCTCTAACGCGCTGTTTTAGCACCTTGG
>NZ_JADDYG010000707.1:0-249 GCF_015163535.1 Vibrio sp. OPT46
CGACTTTATTCACGAAAACACCACCTCCTGTGGATAACTCTGTTTATAGAAATTATCCACTGGTTATCCAATAACAAAAAACACAAGAAAACACCAACTCAAACCATTGATTTATAACAATAAATTCGCATAACAGCGAGAAGATCAACGTTCCTAAAATGATCATCGCATGTGGAAAAGATATTAATAGTGACGTCAAATAGAAATCGTAGAAAAGAAAAAAGCGACCCGAATGGGGTCGCCTAGCAG
>NZ_JADDYG010000708.1:0-228 GCF_015163535.1 Vibrio sp. OPT46
TAAAGTTGCTTTTGATGAAAATTTTAATGTAAGTCAATCTATCGTTTACCCCACGTGATTTATTCCACGCAAAACCTTGATAACAAGACGGCAGAGCATCTCACATTGTGATAGCAAGCATAAAGATGGTGGTGTTAATAAATACCGCCGAAACAATATGTTACAAAGATTAGCGTTAGGCCTAGTTGAGTAGACAACGCAAAATTCTAAATCTGAACAACCGCCCTA
>NZ_JADDYG010000709.1:0-429 GCF_015163535.1 Vibrio sp. OPT46
ACATGACTAACTCCTTGTCATCATTGTTGTTTCTAACCTGAATACAGGCTTTCATTAATCCAATGAGAATATCGGTCTATGAAAACAAACACAACGTTGTCAGCTATTCATTCACCCATAAAATCCCATAATCAGACAAGTAGCCAAGAAAAAACCAAAACAAAAATGAATAAGCCTGGATATCCATGCAATTTCGTTGGTACTCACCCCGTAAAATTTCTAATAAACTGAATAGTTTCCTATTTATTTGAATAAAAGAGCATTTATATCAAAGTGCCTAGCTCAGTCAAAAACACTCACCATTTTGTACGCTTTTGCTTCGCTCGGCACTACTTCGAGATTCTTTTGTTGAGAACATTCTCGGCTGTCGCTAATCTATAAACATCCATGTTTACTTAACGGATAAAACGTTATGTTCGTTTACAACGG
>NZ_JADDYG010000710.1:0-289 GCF_015163535.1 Vibrio sp. OPT46
TCATGACTCATTCTTGCAGGCTCTCCGTAGCACCAATGTTAGATTGGACTGATCGTCATTGTCGCTACTTCCATCGCTTAATGACCAAAGAAACCCTGTTGTACACTGAAATGGTGACGACAGGTGCGATCATTCATGGAAAAGGAGATTTCCTGGCTTATAACGAAGAAGAGCATCCGTTAGCCCTTCAGCTTGGTGGTTCAAACCCAGCAGATTTGGCTACGTGTGCCAAGCTAGCGCAAGAGCGTGGCTACGATGAGATTAACCTAAATGTGGGGTGTCCATCTGA
>NZ_JADDYG010000711.1:0-202 GCF_015163535.1 Vibrio sp. OPT46
CTTACAATTGCGATGGGGGGACGGAGAAGGCTAGGTGGGCCTGGCGACGGTTGTCCAGGTTCAAGTGCGTAGGCTGAAGAGTTAGGTAAATCCGGCTCCTCGATAGGCTGAGACACGACGTCGAGCTACTACGGTAGTGAAGTCATTGATGCCATGCTTCCAGGAAAAGCCTCTAAGCTTCAGATTGTAAGGAATCGTACCC
>NZ_JADDYG010000712.1:0-267 GCF_015163535.1 Vibrio sp. OPT46
GAGTACCAACAGCACTCATATGACGTCATATGTGAAGCTGTACCTAATGAAAAGTTCGCTCAAATTCAAACAATTGAGCAGCTACTCAACACAAACCCTCTATCAAAGATAAAACCATCCCACATCGTATTTGTGGCTCTTGGAATTATATTTTTGATAGGTGTGCAGATATTTAAATCTAACTCCAAGCAAGAGTATGTAATTCCTGACATAGATTCAATGGTGAAGAAAGCATCAAGCAGTACTCTAGCTAAGCAAGCTGAAAAC
>NZ_JADDYG010000713.1:0-963 GCF_015163535.1 Vibrio sp. OPT46
AACGCATCAAAGTGCTCGAAAACCGCATTGCTGAAATTGATGGTGACCATACGGAAACCGTCAAAGGGAACAAGGCAACCACCGCCAACAATATCACCGAGGATGCTGACACGATAAAGATGAACGGGGGCAAAGGAGTTTGTACCGGTGCAACCATCTGTCCGTTCGTTGGTAAACCTCACGTAGACGTATCAACCACCGTATTTGCAGGTAAGTAAGATGGCACTGAGCAAAGCATCACTGAAACAGAAGCTAGAAAACGAACTGAAAGCGCAAGGGTTTGTTCTTGATGGTGAATTCGCTATGGCAGGGAAGATGGCAGAAGCGATCGCCAATGCTGTCGTGGATGAGATGACAAGTAATGCAGAGGTACCTGTAAGTAAGGGGAGTTCTTCAGGTACCTATCAAGTTATCTAAGCTGTTTATGGTTTGTAGTTAATAGTCTGTATTACTTTTCCCACTATTTGTATGTTTAGCTCGTCATAACAAATTGGTGGGATAGGGCTATTCTCATCAAGAGCGCATAAAAATGGACTATCCGGAACTCCTTCTTCAATGAACACTTTTCTGATCCCAACTTCTCTACTGTCTCTGTATTTGAAGACAACTTCTGAGCCATGATTTAGCTCTGAATTTCCATGCTCTACAACGATTACGGTAGCTATGTCATAGCCTGCACTGGGAGCATATATTTTATGATTTCGATATGCGCACACTTTGGCTATGTTTTTTGCGTAAGCGATAACTGTTTCTTCGGTCTCTTTTTTCTTTTTGTAATTTACAGAGTGTATGTCTGCCCAATCTAAAACAGCAGCCTCCACTTTCCTTAATGGTCTATTGGCAAATGCTCTATGTTTTTTCTCCTTTAGGTAATCGTGTGTGTCCTTAGAGCGTCTAAAAAACAGTTGTTCTACATCTACGGTTAGCGCATTTGCCAATTTTTCTGCCGTTTCTCCGTTGGGG
>NZ_JADDYG010000713.1:1133-1349 GCF_015163535.1 Vibrio sp. OPT46
GTCACCACGTTCATCTTTAGTCATTATGTTACCATTTAAGTGTCTTATGATTCATTTTTTCTTATCTTATGAGTCATAAGTAGCTGTTGTCAAGTAATAATGATCCGTTAGAATTATGAGCCTTCATTCTATTGACAGTCATACATAAGTGAAGACTTCTCTCACGTAATCCGCACTCCTCCTCCCCACCTGCGCGCTTTTCGATCTGGTTTTTTC
>NZ_JADDYG010000713.1:1533-2017 GCF_015163535.1 Vibrio sp. OPT46
GGTGGTGATTGGTAAGTGTTTGAAAATAAAGGAGTGAGTGTGTTTTTCGTCATAAATGAAGACGATCAAAAGAAGAAAGAGACGATCAATTGTGAAGCTTACGAAGCCTTGTATAGACAGGCTTGAAGGTGAATTGCCAAGATAAATAAGTTTTTCAATTTATGAGACTGTATAATTACTCTGAGATTTTGAAATGACTTTGAAGTTAACGGTAAGAAATCGCTGTTTTCGTGGGGAGTGCATGAGAAGAGCCAAAGCCTGCTTCTTTGCCGGACAACTTGTTAACTTCGAAGCCTAAACCAAGCAATTAGATTTAAATGTGTCGCCACTTCATCGCCACTTAATGTTTTTGTTTGATTTAACTAAATGATTTTAAAGGTTTAATTATTAAAGTGGATATAAAGCTTTACTACGTGCATGACCCAATGTGCAGTTGGTGTTGGGGTTACAAACCAACGCTGGATAAACTAAAACAGCAACTGCC
>NZ_JADDYG010000074.1:0-3553 GCF_015163535.1 Vibrio sp. OPT46
TTTTCCTTTTAGCTCCAAACGAACCGACTCAATTAATCCTTTGACGGCCCATTTCACTGCACAATACGTAGACTCTTGCGCTTTAGGTTGTTGCGCGGCTGTGGACATGATCATGACCACTTTTATTGGATGATCTTTGTAACGCTTTACTAACTCTCTTAGCACATGAATCGCAGAATTCAGGTTGTTATCAATCAACTTTTGAATCTCTTTCGGCTCCTGCTCTTCCAGTAAGCCAAAATAACCACTTCCCGCACTATGAATGACCATTTCAGGGGACTGTTTCACCCCATCAAAGAGCTGTTTCACATTTTGGTGCAATGAGAGGTTGCAAGCTTGATAACCAACGTTATGAGAGAGTTGTTTTGCTAGTGCGGATAGTTTTTCTGTATTTCTTCCTATTACATACGTCTCTTTGCCTTCCGCATCATAACGCTTTGCTAGTTCCGCCCCTAAGCCGCTACTTGCACCTGTAATTACAATCATGCGCTACCTCTTTTCAATCACATACTTTTAATTCATCTATCAATTAAGGTAACAGAATCGTGGTAATTCACACCTCAAGAGCACCATTCTTTGAAGCAAGCAGCTTTCTTACTTTCGTGATGCATGAAATATCAAGCAGAACGACGGGCATTTAACCTATGCTTAAGCAAGAATAACTTTCTGAATTTTCTATCGACTTTCTAGTGAGAACTGAATAGGAGCAAAGAATGACTGGGTCAAAATGGCAGTGGTTACTGAAACAGATGACACGAAAACTGTGGGTCCGGACGTCACTCTACGCATTACTAGCTGTTGCTACCGCCTTAATGTCGATTGTTTTAAACCAGTTCATTACTTTGCCCCCTGCCATCAACGTCAGCAAGGATTTGTTGAACAACATATTAAATATCCTCGCAACCTCCATGCTTGCAGTGACTACATTCTCTCTCAATATTATGGTCTCAGCGTACAGTGCCGCTAGTGCAGGGGTAACGCCGCGAGCGACAAAACTGTTGATGGAAGACAGCACAACACAAAATGCCTTAGCAACCTTTCTTGGCTCTTTTCTATTTAGTTTGGTAGGAATTATCGCGCTAGGTATTGGGGCCTATCATCAACAAGCACAAATTTATCTATTCATCGTGACTATCGCCGTAATCGTGATGATCATACTCACTCTGCTACGTTGGATTCAGCACCTTTCCGTACTAGGAAGGGTCAGTGAAACCACTTCATACGTAGAGCAAGCCTTGTTAGATGCGATAAGAAAACGGGGCAAAGAGCGCTGGCTAGGTGCTCACCCATGGAGCCACCCAGAGCATAAGCCCAGAGGAAGTAAGCCTATTTTGAGCCAAGAAATTGGCTACTTACAGCATGTTGATATGCATCACCTCGATAGTATTGCTGAAGCAAACCAATGCACCATCTACCTTGAGCGACAACCGGGAAGTTTTGTGTACGTAGGTCAACCATTGGCTTGGGTTTGTGGAGAATTGCCAGACGAAAGCGAAGTAACGGCAGCCTTCACGATTCGAACGGAGCGTTCATATGATCAGGACCCTCGCTTTGGTTTAGTCGTTATGGCGGAAATCGCCTCACGAGCACTATCTCCGGCTGTAAATGATAATGGCACCGCGATTGACGTTCTTGGGCGTTCTGTACGAGCACTTTCATTATGGGGAGACCTACTCAGTGAGCCACCTACCAAAACTCGATATCCTAGACTATTTGTGCCCGCATTGAGCTGCCAGGATTTGTTTGATGATGTCTTTTTGCCGATAGCACACGATGGTGCAGCGCAACTCCAAATACAGATTCGCCTACAAAAGGCCTTGCTAGCTCTCTCTAGTATGCACCCTAAGTTATTTTTGTCACCAGCAATCAAGCTGTCAGAAAAAGCTTTAGAGCTTTCATTAAGCCAACATTATACCGAAGATGAGAAACACCAACTCTCTCAGCTATCTAATCTGGTCACAGACCAAAAAGCCAATGGTTAAGAGAGTCGAATTCAGTTGAAACATATTGCTGCACGGCCTCGTGTATCATGACATGTGCTGATAACGTAGGGCAGAAAAGTCTCTTCGTTTATACACAATTAAAGACTCTGTGCGTTAGGTCTCTTTTCTCTTGGTGAGGGAATCTATATTCTGACGCACAATTTTTAAGGTAAGTGATGGAATAATGACAACGTCTACAACTCTTCCACCTGCAGGTCTCTTTCGTCGACTTGCAGCGTTGATTTACGACACATTGATTATTATCGCAATTGAAATGATGGCCGCAGGTATTGTTATGGCCGTTGTGTTTGCACTAAATGCAGCAGGATTGTTGAGCTATGGCGAGTACGCTGATGCCGCAGATATGCTCGGAAAACACCCTGTATTGAGCCCTCTATTTACACTTTATCTTGCGGGTGTGTGGATATATTTCTTTGTGTTCTTCTGGACGCGAGCAGGACAAACTCTTGGGATGCGCGCTTGGAAGCTTCGAGTTCGCAATGCCAAAGACGGTGCACCAATTACGGTAACTCAAGCTCTGATTCGTATTTCGACATCTGGCTTTGGCTTGGCAAATCTGACTGTACCGATTGATCCGAAGAAACGTGGTTTCCACGACATTTGGGCCAAAACAGAGGTAGTTGTATTACCCAAGGCAAACTAACTTGTCTAGGAACACAAAAAAGGAAGGCGTAATGCCTTCCTTTTACATTTGGTTCGGTAAAATTTGGTTTATTCGATGATGCTTCAGTTATAGCTTTCTTCGTAGCAATGCAATCGCAATAGCTAAGAACACCAAACTCGGGGCCAAAGCACCAAACACTGGGGATATGCCATACACCAAGCTTAATGGGCCAAAGAACTCACTGGATATGTAAAAAGTAAACCCGGCAACCACGCCCGACAATACCCTTGCCCCCATGGTCACGCTTCTGAGTGGGCCGAAAACAAAAGATAGCGCCATTAACATCATCACAGCAATTGAAAGCGGCTGAGTCAACTTACGCCAAAACGCCAACTCATAGCGAGATGCATCTTGTTCCGATGCTTTTAGGTAAGTCACATAATCATACAAACCGCTCAGTGACAGTTCTTCTGGCTTCACGGTCACCACAGCTAGCTTATCTGGTGCCAAAGAGGTGTGCCACTCCATCTGTTCGATGTCTTGCTTTGAAATTACGTTTTCATTTTCCATGTCCGTAATTTGTACGTAACGCATCAGCCAGTTGTTATCTTGTTGGTAGTCGACTTCTTCGGCGAAAATAACTTTTTGTAGATTCTTATCATCATCAAAACGCCACATATTTAAAGCATAAAGTTTGTCGTCTTCGACTTTACCGATAAAGATAAAGTCGTTTGCATCACGAGCCCACACACCTGAGCGCACAGACACAATGCTACCACCTGATATCGCAAACGCACGTAAGTCACGGGCCATCTTCTGGGCCTCAGGAGCGCCCCATTGACCTAACGCCATAACAACAATCATGAGCGGGACGGCCGTTTTGAGTACCGATAACCCGATATCCAGCTTAGAGAAACCAGCAGCTTGCATCACCACAAGCTCAGAG
>NZ_JADDYG010000074.1:3603-4844 GCF_015163535.1 Vibrio sp. OPT46
CTTGAAGCCAACATACCTAAGCCGATCAGGGCACCGAGTAATGCCGCCATTGGAAAGAACATTTCGATATCACGCGGCACACTGAGTAACACAAAGTACAACGCATGAGTGAGGTCGTACACACCTCGCCCTACTTTACGTAGCTGTTCTACATATTTGATGATGCCCGATAAGCCAACAAACGTCGCTAAAACCAAGGCAGTGGTAGAGATGATGGTTCTACCGATGTAAAGGTCTAAGATTTTGAACACAGCTTACGCGAGCCTCTTCTTGCGGAATTTGTCTTTTATTCGTCTAGCAGCAACGCTGTCCATCATATTCGCCATGATAGCAACAATCAGCAACATCGCATTGATTGGCCACATACCAATAGCAGCCGGGATGTCACCATCTTCTAATGCAGATTTGGTTGCACTGATCGCCAAGAAATACGCTAGATAGATCAGAATCGCAGGCCCCATTTTGGCAAACCGTCCCTGACGCGGATTCACCGCAGACAAAGGAATAACGAGCATTGTTAAGAGTGGAATACACACAAATAACGAAATTCGCCATTGTAGCTCCGCTTGCGCCTCTGGATCTGGGTGACCTATCAAGTCAACCGTTGGGTATGCTTCCCAGTCTCGCCCTTTCTTTTTGACCTCACGTTGGCCGATAACACCTTCGTATTCATCGAATTTCGTGATCATATATTCAACGCGAGTAGGCACACCTTCATAACGCGTACCTTCTTTCATAGTGATGATCTGACGACCGTCCGAAAGCTCTTTTACTTCACCAGAAGATGAGAACATCACACTCGGTAACACCGAATCTCGAGGGCGCATCTGCGCAACAAAAACGTTGCTCAAGGTATTGTCTTTAATGTCATCGATGAACACAACCGATGAACCGTCTGGTGTACCTTGGAACTGACCTTTTTTAAGTAGGTCAACGCTGTTTTCTGACGCTACCTGCTCATAAAGCTGCTCAACGCGGTCTTGAGACCACGGCGATAGCCACAACGCATTGAAAGCCGCCACCGCTGAAGTAATCAACGCTAGGTATAAGGCCGCTTGAACCAAGAATTTATTACCAATACCTGTCGCGTTCATTACGACAATTTCGCTCTCTGCATACAGACGACCAAATGTGATCAATATACCGATATACAGACTTAAAGGCAGCATTAACAGACCCATTGCTGGCATGTTCAAACCAACAATCGAGAAAATCAATCCAGCAGGAATATCCCCATCAGA
>NZ_JADDYG010000074.1:4854-6280 GCF_015163535.1 Vibrio sp. OPT46
AGCATACAGACGACCAAATGTGATCAATATGCCGATATACAGACTTAAAGGCAGCATTAACAGACCCATTGCTGGCATGTTCAAACCAACAATCGAGAAAATCAATCCAGCAGGAATATCCCCATCAGAAGCATCAGCAAGAACACTTATGAATTTCTGGCTTACAAACACCAAAAAAAGTACGAAAAAAATCGCAAATTGGCTCTTGAGTGTTTCGCGGATCAAATATCTAACAATAATCACGCTGAAATTACCTATACAAAACTTGTTTTTTTGGTCGAATCACTATAGTTTCCCGTTGAACCATTTATTTTTTTAAAAATTATAAACTAGATGTTAGTCGCTTAATCAGCTCTGCATGTAAGCCTGGAGCTAAAATTCAACAAGTAAGCGATCATTATCTAACATTTAGAGCAATTTGTCTTCAGGATGTAGGAGTACGCATGGAGTTCAGTGTAAAAAGTGGCAGTCCAGAGAAACAACGTAGCGCATGTATCGTTGTTGGTGTGTTTGAACCACGTCGCCTTTCTCCAGTAGCCGAACAACTTGATAAAATCAGTGACGGTTACATCAGTTCACTACTTCGCCGTGGTGATCTAGAGGGTAAACCTGGTCAGATGCTGCTACTGCATCAAGTACCAGGTGTTTTGTCAGAGCGCGTTTTACTTGTCGGTTGCGGCAAAGAGCGTGAACTTGGCGAGCGCCAGTACAAGGAAATCATTCAAAAGACGATCAGCACACTTAACGAGACAGGCTCAATGGAAGCGGTATGTTTCCTAACTGAACTGCATGTTAAGGGTCGTGATACATACTGGAAAGTGCGCCAGGCTGTAGAAGCGACTAAAGATGGTCTATACACATTTAATCAATTCAAGAGCGTGAAACCTGAGACTCGCCGCCCACTGCGCAAGCTTGTTTTCAACGTACCAACGCGTCGTGAATTGAACTTGGGTGAAAAAGCAATCACTCATGGTCTTGCTATCGCATCAGGTGTCAAAGCCTCAAAAGACCTTGGCAACATGCCGCCAAACGTAGCTAATCCAGCTTACCTTGCTTCTCAAGCTCGTCGTCTAGCGGACGATTACGAAACCGTAACCACCAAAATTATTGGTGAGCAAGAGATGGAAAAACTGGGTATGACCTCTTACCTAGCAGTAGGCCGTGGTTCTAAAAACGAATCTATGATGTCTATCATCGAGTACAAAGGTAACCCTGACTCAGATGCAAAACCGATTGTGCTCGTAGGTAAAGGTCTAACCTTCGATTCAGGCGGTATCTCTCTAAAGCCGGGCGAAGGTATGGATGAGATGAAGTACGACATGTGTGGTGCGGCATCGGTATTCGGTACAATGAAAGCGCTGGCGAAGCTAAACCTACCAATCAACGTTATTGGTGTTCTAGCGGGTTGTGAAAACATGCCTGGCAG
>NZ_JADDYG010000074.1:6290-24472 GCF_015163535.1 Vibrio sp. OPT46
TGAGATGAAGTACGACATGTGTGGTGCGGCATCGGTATTCGGTACAATGAAAGCGCTAGCGAAGCTAAACCTACCAATCAACGTTATTGGTGTTCTAGCGGGCTGTGAAAACATGCCTGGCAGCAACGCTTACCGTCCAGGTGACATCCTAACGACCATGTCTGGTCAAACTGTAGAAGTTCTGAACACGGATGCTGAAGGCCGTCTTGTTCTTTGTGACGCACTGACTTACGTAGAGCGTTTCGAACCAGACTGCGTGGTTGACGTTGCAACGCTAACTGGTGCTTGTGTTATCGCACTAGGCCACCATATCAGCGGCGTAATCTCTAACCACAACCCTCTTTCTCATGAGCTAGTAAACGCTTCTGAGCAAGCGAGTGACCGTGCATGGCGTCTACCAATGGCAGACGAGTACCACGAACAGTTGAAAAGCCCGTTTGCGGATATGGCAAACATTGGTGGTCGCCCTGGTGGCACAATTACTGCGGGTTGCTTCTTATCTAAGTTCGCGAAGAAGTACAACTGGGCACACGTCGATATCGCAGGTACCGCGTGGAAATCAGGCGCAGCGAAAGGCTCAACGGGCCGTCCTGTCTCAATGCTTGTCCAATTCCTTTTGAACCGCAGCGGCCAAGAGACAGAAGAGTAATTTCTGAACAGAATCTAAAAGGGCCGCAAGGCCCTTTTTTATTATCCTAATTTTCTAAAATGAAAGTGGGACTTAAGATGGTCTTAGGAAGAGACCCAAGGCAAGTGAGAGAATGATGCAAACTGCAACCTTCTACATCATTAACGAAGAGAGCCCGCAAGCAACGGTGGCTGGCTTTGAAGAATACATCGTGTTTTTGGCTCAGCACTTTGCTCGCCAAGGCGCTAAAGTGTATTTAAACTGCCAAGACAAACCACACGCCGAGCAGCTCGCTGAAGCCTTTTGGCAAGTTGATGCAGACAAGTTCATGGCACATAACCTCGTAGGCGAGGGACCGAAATACGCCACCAATATTGAGATCGGCCATAACGGTGTAAAACCTAATTGGAACCGTCAGCTGGTAATTAATTTGGCGGAAAATGAGACAACCTTTGCGAACAAGTTTGCTCAAGTGGTAGACTTCGTGCCCTGCGAAGAAAAAGCTAAACAACTCGCAAGAGAAAGATATAAAATTTACCGTCAAGCAGGTTACCAGCTGCAAACGATCGAAATTCAATATCCTTAACGGTCAATCCTTATAGTTAAGGCGATCTTGTTAAGATCCCTCACTTATAAAGATTGACTAAGATTCAACCATCAACGTATCCATTAAAAGAGCGCTATGGAAAAGACATACAACCCAACTTCAATCGAACAAGCTCTGTATCAGACTTGGGAAGAGAAAGGCTACTTTAAGCCACACGGTGACACTACTAAAGAATCATACAGCATCATGATCCCGCCACCGAACGTCACTGGTAGCCTACACATGGGCCACGCGTTCCAAGATACGATCATGGATACGCTTATCCGTTGTGAACGTATGAAGGGTAAAAACACCCTTTGGCAAGTAGGTACTGACCACGCTGGTATCGCAACTCAGATGGTTGTTGAGCGTAAGATAGCTGCAGAAGAAGGCAAAACAAAACACGATTACGGTCGTGAAGCTTTCATCGACAAAATCTGGGAATGGAAAGGCGAATCTGGCGGCACTATCACTAAGCAGCTTCGTCGTCTTGGCGCATCTGTAGACTGGGATCGTGAACGCTTCACGATGGACGATGGTCTATCTAACGCCGTTCAAGAAGTGTTCGTACGTCTATACGAAGACGATCTAATCTACCGCGGTAAGCGTCTAGTTAACTGGGATCCAAAGCTACACACAGCGATTTCAGATCTAGAAGTAGAGAACAAAGACACTAAAGGCCACATGTGGCACTTCCGCTACCCACTAGCAGATGGCGCTAAAACAGCGGATGGCAAAGACTACATCGTTGTTGCAACGACTCGTCCAGAGACCGTGCTAGGCGATACGGGTGTTGCAGTTAACCCAGAAGATCCACGTTACAAAGATCTTATCGGTAAAGAAATCATCCTTCCTATCGTTGATCGTCGCATCCCAATCGTGGGCGATGAGCACGCAGATATGGAAAAAGGTACTGGCTGTGTGAAAATCACACCTGCGCACGACTTCAACGACTACGAAGTAGGTAAGCGCCACCAGCTACCAATGATCAACATTCTGACTTTCGACGCGAACATCCGCGACTCAGCAGAAGTATTCAACACTAACGGCGAAGCAAGCGACGCTTACAGCACTGAGCTACCAGCTAAATACCACGGTATGGAGCGTTTTGCCGCTCGTAAAGCTATCGTTGCTGAATTCGACGAGCTAGGCCTACTTGAAGAAGTGAAAGATCACGATCTACAAGTTCCTTACGGCGACCGTGGTGGCGTGGTTATCGAACCAATGCTAACTGACCAATGGTACGTACGTACTGCGCCTCTAGCGAAAACCGCAGTTGAAGCAGTAGAAAACGGCGACATCCAATTCGTTCCTAAGCAATACGAAAACATGTACTTCTCTTGGATGCGTGACGTTCAAGACTGGTGTATCTCTCGTCAGCTATGGTGGGGTCACCGCATCCCAGCTTGGTACGACAACCAAGGTAATGTTTACGTAGGTCGCACTGAAGAAGAAGTTCGTAAGAACAACAACCTAGAGTCTGTCATTGAACTTCACCAAGACGAAGACGTACTGGATACGTGGTTCTCTTCTGCACTATGGACGTTCGGTACTCAAGGTTGGCCAGAGCAAACTGACGATCTGAAAGTATTCCACCCTTCAGACGTTCTAGTAACTGGTTTCGACATCATCTTCTTCTGGGTTGCGCGCATGATCATGATGACCATGCACTTCGTGAAAGACGAAAACGGCAAGCCACAAGTACCATTTAAAACGGTTTACGTTACTGGTCTAATCCGTGACGAAAACGGCGACAAGATGTCTAAGTCGAAAGGTAACGTACTTGACCCAATCGACATGATCGATGGTATCGACCTAGAGTCTCTCGTAGAGAAGCGTTGTGGCAACATGATGCAGCCTCAACTAGCGAAGAAGATCGAGAAGAACACTCGTAAGACGTTTGAAAACGGTATCGAAGCATACGGTACAGACGCACTGCGTTTCACTCTTGCAGCAATGGCATCAACAGGTCGTGATATCAACTGGGATATGAAACGTCTTGAGGGTTACCGTAACTTCTGTAACAAACTATGGAACGCAAGCCGTTACGTAATGATGAACACAGAAGAGCAAGATTGTGGCTTCAACGGTGGTGAGATTGAATATTCACTAGCAGACAAGTGGATTGAGTCTCAGTTTGAACTCGCAGCGAAAGCGTTTAACAACCATATCGACAACTTCCGTCTAGATATGGCTGCGAACACGCTTTACGAATTCATCTGGAACCAATTCTGTGACTGGTACCTAGAGCTAACTAAACCCGTTCTATGGAAAGGTACTGAAGCGCAACAGCGTGGTACTCGCCGTACACTCATCACGGTTCTTGAGAAGACGCTACGTCTAGCTCACCCAGTGATTCCTTACATCACTGAAACTATCTGGCAAAGCATCAAGCCATTAGTTGAAGGTGTAGAAGGCGAGACAATCATGCTGCAAGCACTGCCTCAATTCGACGAAGCAAACTTCAACCAAGAAGCGCTAGACGACATTGAATGGGTGAAAGCGTTCATTACCAGCATCCGTAACCTACGTGCTGAATACGACATCAACCCTGGTAAGCCGCTTGACGTTATGCTGAAAGCAGCAAATGCAGAAGATGCCTCTCGTCTAGAAGCAAGCAAGCAAGTACTGATGTCACTAGCGAAGCTAGAAGCAGTACGCGTGCTTGAAGCTGGCGAACAAACTCCAGCGTGTGCAACGGCACTGGTTGGCAAGTCTGAGCTGATGATCCCAATGGCGGGTTTGATCGACAAAGATGCAGAGCTTGCTCGTCTAGATGGCGAAATCAAGAAGACGCACGGCGAAATCAAGCGTATCGAAGGCAAACTTGGCAACGAAGGCTTTGTAGCGAAAGCACCTGAAGCTGTTGTTGCTAAAGAACGTGAGAAGCTTGAAGGCTACAAAGAGACACTAGCTAAGCTAGAAGAGCAGAAGACAACGATCGCTGCACTTTAAGCCTCAGTGAAAGAGAAGAACTAACACTTCTCACTTTGAATCCAAAGGTTGGCCATCATGGTCAACCTTTTTTGTATATCTTTCACCAAAAACCATCATCAATAGCTTTCCCCTATCGCAACAATACTCATCATCCATTAGCATTAATGAGAATTATTATCGATAATGAACTCATCGAAACAAACACGATTGAGTAATTATCATGAAAAAGACACTAACTTTCGCAGCACTGCATTTTACTATCGCATTTAGTGTCGCTTACGTACTCACAGGCGACATTCTAATTGGTAGTTTAATTGCCATGATTGAGCCTTCAGTGAACACCGTAGCCTTCTACTTTCATGAAAAGGCATGGGCAAAAGTCCCAGCACTTAAAGCTCGTCAGTGGATGACCAAATTAAAAACCGCAAGCTTTGCGACCGTGCACTTCAGCGTCGCTTTTACCGTGGTTTACTTACTAACAGGTGATGCATTTGTCGGCGGCGTAATGGCGATGCTAGAGCCGAGTTTGAACACGGTGGCTTACTACTTCCACGAGAAAGTATGGATGCGTAAATCATCAGAAAAAGCTCCAGCACCGCAGTTTTGTTTACATCACCACGCTTAAACATGGAGGCTCACTACGTCTCCTAACGAGAAAAATGACATTTACCATTGACAAGGTTGCGCACCGCAATTAATTTAATTGCGGTGCGCAACCTTATTTTTAGAGGTAAGTGATAATGAACGCTCGTCAACTTCGACACTACTCCCGTCAAGCCGTCCGATTGCTTGGTATGCTTGATAAACAATGCGGCGATGTCGCTCTCACTCCAGTGCAAGCGCACGCATTGGGTGAAATCCAATTGCAGCCATTGACCATCAATCAGCTGGCACAGCAGCTTAATGTCGACAAGTCCAACGCGAGCCGAACCGTTACTGGTTTGATTAAATTAGGTTTGGTCGAGAGCATCGAAAACCCAAAAGACAAACGTAGTCAACTCGTAGCGATTACAGAGCAAGGCCAACAGGCGTTATCGCAACTGGACCAACAGCAAAACCACTTCTTTGAACAGCTGCTTACCCAACTCGATGACAGCGAGCAAGAGCAACTCAAACTTGGTCTAGAGACTTACCTAAAAGGGCTAACAAAAGTGTGTCAGGCTGAGGAATACGTTCTTCGACCTCTTACTAAAGCAGACAACCCGCAAGTCGCAGATGTGATTCGTAAAGTCTCTGCAGAATACGGCTTAACCGCAGACAAAGGTTATGGTGTGGCCGATCCAACGCTTGATGATATGTATTCGGTTTACAATCAATGCGGGGCCGCCTACTGGGTCATTGAACATCGCGGAGAGATCGTTGGTGGCGGTGGCTTTGCCCCTTTAGCTGGCGAGCCAAATGTGTGTGAACTACAAAAGATGTACTTCTTACCTCAAACACGAGGGCACGGTTTAGCCAAACGCATCGTCGCATTGAGCTTACAATTGGCGAAACAATTTGGGTATCAGCAGTGCTATTTAGAGACAACTGAATGTCTGAGAGAAGCGGTAAGCTTGTATGAAAAGCTAGGCTTTGAGCATCTCGATGCCCCGCTTGGACAAACAGGGCATGATGCATGTGAAGTCGTAATGCTTAAAACACTGTAATAAAGAGCATTACTAAGAGTTAAAGCACAACATGGGTAACACAAAGCTCCTGGCTCAAGGCAACAGTGAAGTTTTGGTGCTGCCCATCCAACTCAACAGACAACTGGTAGAGATCACTTGGATCAGGATCAGTAAGATCGGCATACTTTGGCGCTTCGATCTGGAATAAAGCGCTCGCATGCTCCGCTCGGACATCAATAGGAATATGGTAAGTCATACCATTAAACTTAACCGATGCAGAGACCAGACCCGGCGCAAAAGTTTGATAGTACAAGTCTACTTTAAACTCGCAACCACCACCGTGGTGCCAAATCTGCTCGGTTGCCACGCGGTCTAAACGTACATTGCGAATGAACTGCAGATACGGTTCTTGCCATACCCCTAAGCGCTCGTCACTCTTTTGGTATTCATGATCTGCAAGTGAACACAACTCCGGTTTATCCTCATCCAACAGAAGATCTTCTTCTTCCTCAAGGAATAGGATCTCAAAACGGTTACGCCCCATCTGCATGAACGGGCGAATGTCTTTCTTGTAGACATTTTGAGAACCGTCACAGTCGAACAATGCTACTCCGTTCAAACGCACTTCTGCATGGTAATCCACACCACCCAACACCATTTCTACCGCTGGGAATGCCATCATGGATTCGTCCACTTCAATGTCATGCATCAGGTGCCACTCTTGCTGACGAATTGCTTCTTCTGTCAGTTCAGCTGGCAATACCTGACTCAAAGGAGCAGGGAAAGTAATGTCATCCTGTGGGATAGAAAGGTCCGTCAGTGGAGAGACTTGCCATAAACCGGCGAGTGAGAGTTGCATATACACCTTGAGCTAGATCAATTTTCACGCATTATAGGGAGAAATCCCCTATAAACTCAATGTGAATTATTTATCGCCTCCACATTCGTCAGTTTTTCAAGGAATAAAAAAACCAGCGTTAAACGCTGGTTTTTCCAAAAGTAGTGAGCTTTGATTACTCGTCGTCTTCATCTTCTTCAGGGTAAAGCGCATCTTCGCCTTCGTAGTACGTACCCCAACCGTCATAGATGATGTCGTATTTTTCTGCCAAGTGAATCAATTTTTCAACTTGCGCATCAATCGCTTCTGCGTCTAGTGCGGACTCCATAGTCGCATCACAGCAAAGCAACTTGTTACCATCTTCATCTTCAGTTTCTTCTGCTTCAAGAACTTCAAAGCCCATCTTGAATGCTTCAACTACCGCTTTTTCTAGCGTGTCAAAATCTTCTGCAAACAGGTGGTGCTCAATTTCGTATAGCGAATCTGGATCGCTGCCATCTTCTAGCAATGCTGCAATGATATCGCGAGTCTCTTCCTTTTGAATCTCAATTAATTCTTCTACTGATAGATATTCATCTTCGTGAGACATGTTTTGGCTCCAGATTAGTTACTTGATGGAAACACAATACCCGATACTGAGTATGCTGATCCGGTGAAATATGGCATGGATTGCGATGAAAAGCCACAAACAAACATCATACCACTGCGATTCTTATCGGTTATTTGAATCTAAATATTAAACCAACCACACAAAGAAACAAAAAATTAACAAAGAATGGCATTTTTTAATATTCAGAACATCCTAATTGACACTTAATGTGGTTATTTTCTCTTTCTATGCGTGTTTATGATGCTTTCTTGAATACACTCACGTGTAAAACGAAGAAGCATAACGAATAAATTCACTTTAATAATGCATAATTTAGAATAAAAATGCACGTTTTATGCACTGTGCGTGTATTCTTTCTCAACGGGAAAATTAGAATAAAAACGCACGCACTCTAATTTTAGTAAAATAGCATTTATATCTAATAATAAATTTCATAAGAATCAAAATAAAAATAAAAAACTCACAAAACCAGAAACACCAGAGTATAAACAAAGCTTGATAACTTGCATCTTTCTAGGAAGCTTGTCATAACTAATGGCTGGAAAATTTGTAAGGATACAAAATGAGCAAGCTGTACGTTGGATCAGAAGTTGGTCAACTTCGACGAGTTCTATTAAATCGCCCTGAACGCGCCCTAACCCACTTAACTCCGTCAAACTGTCATGAGTTGCTATTTGATGACGTTCTTGCTGTAGAAGCGGCAGGTGAAGAGCACGATGCATTCGCACGTACGCTGCGCGAGCAAGACGTTGAAGTGCTTCTCCTCCACGATTTACTGGTCGAAACCCTCGCCGTTCCAGAAGCAAAACAATGGCTGCTGAACACTCAGATTTCTGACTTTCGCTACGGGCCAACATTTGCGCGAGACCTACGCCAATACTTTTCAGAAATGGATGATGAACATCTTGCCTGCATCTTTTTAGGTGGCTTAGCTTACTCAGAGCTGCCGATCTCCTCATCTTCTATGCTGCCAAAAATGAAGCGTCCTCTCGACTTTGTTATTGAGCCACTGCCTAATCACCTCTTTACTCGTGATACCTCATGTTGGGTTTATGGTGGTGTATCGCTCAACCCAATGATGATGCCTGCACGCCAACGTGAAACAAACCACTTACGTGCGATTTATCGTTGGCACCCAATTTTTGCTGGCCAAGATTTTATCAAATACTTCGGTGACGATGATCTGCATTATGATAATGCGAATGTCGAAGGCGGTGATGTGTTGGTTATTGGTAAAGGTGCAGTTCTTATCGGTATGTCTGAGCGTACGACTGCTCAAGGTGTAGAGAACCTTGCAGCGAGCCTATTTAAAGCAGGCCAAGCTACCGAAGTTATTGCAATTGATCTGCCTAAACACCGCTCATGTATGCATTTAGACACTGTGATGACCCATATGGATGTAGATACTTTCTCTGTCTACCCAGAGATCATGCGCAAAGATCTCGACACATGGCGCTTAACACCAAAAGGCAACGGTGAAATGCATGTTGAAGCCTCACATAACTATCTGCACGCGATTGAGTCCGCTCTTGGCTTAGATCAGCTGAAAATCATCACCACTGGTGGCGACAGCTATGAAGCGGAACGCGAACAATGGAATGACGCCAATAACGTTCTAACTGTAAAACCGGGCGTAGTAATTGGTTACGAACGCAATGTATACACCAACGAAAAATACGATAAAGCTGGCATCAAAGTACTGACAGTACCTGGTAATGAGCTTGGTCGTGGTCGCGGTGGCGCTCGCTGTATGAGCTGTCCAATAGAGCGAGACGATATATAACTTACTCGTCCCTTTACATTAGGTGAATCAAAACTAAGGTTGATGTGAATACATCAACCTTTTTTAGCTTTAGTTTAAAATAATTATTCACAATAAAAGCATTTGTATGTTTTAATGGATTCTATTAATCTAATCACATGTACTAAGGGACGAGCTATGGCTTTCAATTTACGTAACCGCAACTTTTTGAAGCTATTGGACTTCTCAACCAAAGAAATCCAGTTTTTGCTCGAACTGTCTGCAGAGCTAAAAAAAGCTAAATATGCAGGAACAGAGCAGAAGAAACTTCAAGGTAAAAACATCGCACTAATCTTTGAGAAATCTTCGACTCGTACCCGATGTGCGTTTGAAGTCGCTGCCTTTGACCAAGGTGCTCAAGTCTCTTACATCGGCCCTTCTGGCTCGCAAATCGGTCATAAGGAATCGATGAAAGACACTGCTCGTGTTCTTGGTCGTATGTACGACGGGATTGAATACCGAGGCTTTGGCCAATCCATTGTTGAAGAGCTTGGTACTTATGCTGGTGTTCCAGTGTGGAATGGTTTAACGGATGAGTTCCACCCAACCCAGATCCTTGCTGACTTCCTGACTATGCAAGAGCACGGCCGTGGTAAACAGCTACATGAAATAACCTTCGCTTACCTAGGTGATGCGCGCAACAACATGGGTAACTCACTTATGGTGGGCGCAGCGAAAATGGGCATGGATATTCGCCTTGTCGCGCCAAAAGCGTTCTGGCCTGAAGAAGAGCTCGTGGCAACTTGTCAAACTATCGCGCAACAAACTGGTGCAAAAATCACGTTAACAGAAAGCGTTGAGGAAAGTGTGAAAGGTTGTGACTTCCTATACACCGACGTTTGGGTGTCTATGGGTGAGTCTGCCGAGGCATGGGATGAGCGTGTAGCGTTAATGACACCTTATCAAATCAATATGGACGTGATTGAGCAAACGGGTAATCCACATGTGAAATTCATGCACTGCCTTCCAGCTTTCCACAATGATGAAACCACCGTCGGCAAAGAAGTCGCTGAAAAATACGGTATGAAAGGCCTTGAAGTAACAGAAGAGGTATTTGAATCGGAATACTCCATCGTATTCGACGAAGCAGAAAACCGTATGCATACCATCAAAGCCGTGATGGTTGCGACGCTAGGAAGCTAAACCAGTGCGCAAAAACAGCCGATAAAAACCATGATGTAATCGCTTGCGCTCACGAAAGTTAAGCGTATAATGCTCGGCAATTTGTCTGAGGATTAAGAAATGACCACGCTGATTGCTGACGTAAAAACGCGATTTGCTCTCGCTAAGCGACTACGCTTACGTGGTGTTATTTTCGTTAATTCTATTGAATTTTAAAACCTCCCCATTGGGGAGGTTTTTTTATGTCCAAAATTCCTTTCGGTTATTTGGATGTAGTCATCAATGTTATAGGGAAGAAGATCATGGCGAACTCGCTTTACCAGAAGCACATCATCTCTATTCCAGAGCTTTCACGCGAAGAACTGGAACTTATCGTAGAAACAGCAGGTAGCCTTAAAAAAGCACCTCGACCAGAACTGATTAAAAACAAAGTCGTTGCAAGTTGTTTCTTTGAACCATCAACACGTACACGTTTATCGTTTGAAACAGCGATTCAGCGCATTGGTGGTGACGTGATTGGCTTTGATAATGATGGTAATACCTCTCTGGCGAAGAAAGGCGAAACACTCGCAGATTCAGTACAAGTCATCTCTTCTTACGTCGATGCCTTTGTGATGCGTCATCCACAAGAAGGCGCCGCTCGCTTGGCATCTGAATTTTCAAATGGCGTGCCAGTGATCAACGCGGGCGACGGTGCAAACCAACACCCAACTCAAACGCTACTCGACCTATACACCATCGCGGAAACACAAGGGCGTCTAGACAACCTGAACGTCGCATTCGTAGGTGACCTAAAATATGGCCGCACAGTGCACTCACTGACTCAAGCCTTAGCAAAGTTTAACAACATCCGCTTCTTCTTTGTTGCACCAGATGCGCTGGCAATGCCAGATTACATCTGCGAAGAACTAGACGAAGCTGGCATTCAATATAGCCTACACACAGACATGGAAAGTGTGATTCCTGAACTGGATATTCTGTACATGACACGCGTACAGAAAGAACGCTTTGACGAATCGGAATACGCACATATTAAGTCGGCTTACATCCTAACAGCGGCACTACTAGAAGGCGCGCGCGAGAACTTGAAAGTACTGCACCCACTACCACGTGTGGATGAAATCACAACTGATGTTGATAAAACGCCTCATGCCTACTTCTTCCAGCAAGCTCAAAATGGCGTGTATGCTCGCCAAGCACTGCTGGCGCTTGTTCTAAACGAAACACTGTAATCGAGGGGAAAAATCATGGCTAAAGAAACTCAATTGCAGGTAGAAGCAATCAAAAATGGTACGGTCATCGACCACATCCCTGCGCAAATCGGCATCAAAGTATTAAGACTGTTCGATATGCACAATTCATCACAACGCGTAACGATTGGACTGAACTTGCCATCATCAGCACTCGGTCATAAAGATCTACTCAAAATCGAAAATGTGTTTATCAATGAAGAGCAAGCGAGCAAGCTAGCGTTGTATGCTCCTCACGCGACCGTGAATCAAATCGAGAATTATGAAGTGGTGAAAAAGCTAGCGTTAGAGCTTCCTGAGCGCATCAATGATGTATTTGAATGCCCGAATTCAAACTGTATTTCTCATAATGAACCAGTAGAAAGCAGCTTTAGCGTGTTCGAGAAGAAACAAGAAATCCGCCTAAAGTGTAAATACTGCGAGAAAGTGTTCTCACGCGAGATCGTAACCGAGCGATAAACACGCCGCACGACTAGGCTTTGATACGTTTAAAATACCCTGCAATGTCGGGGTATTTTGCTCTTTACCTACCGAGGGTTTAGAGGCAAACTGAGAATCTTTATTCCCTACAACTGATGGAAAAAATCAAATGACGAAAGTACTTCACACTGAGTCTGCACCAGCAGCAATCGGTCCTTACGTTCAAGGCGTAGATCTAGGTAACATGGTTCTTACTTCAGGCCAAATCCCAGTAAACCCAGCGACAGGTGAAGTGTCTGCTGATATCGCAGAACAAGCTCGTCAGTCTCTAGAAAACGTAAAGGCTGTAGTTGAATCTTCAGGTCTTAAAGTATCTGATATTGTAAAGCTAACGGTTTTTGTTAAAGACCTAAATGACTTTGGCACAGTGAACGAAGTTTACGGCAAGTTCTTTGATGAGCACGGCGTAGCAAACTACCCTGCACGCTCTTGTGTAGAAGTGGCTCGCCTACCAAAAGATGTTGGCATCGAGATTGAAGCAATTGCAGTTCGCAAATAATTGTACTTGCTGACAAACATAAAAAACGGGTAGCTCAGGCTACCCGTTTTTTATTGTCTTTTCGTGATGATATCGCAGTAAAACTTAAGCAGCATTACGCTGTTTGACTTCTTCATCTAACGATTCAAGCTTCTCTTTCATCTGTTCACGACAGATATTCGCTAACTCGCGAATGCCCTCTTTACCATAGCCTTCAGTGCTGATTGGAGGTAGCATTTCAACAATCACATGACCATTGTTCCAACGGTTCAGCTTAATTTTATTCGTCGAGCTACATACGATAGGAATGATTGGCACACCTGCACCAATTGCCGCATGAAAAGCACCTGTTTTGAATGGCAGCAAACCACGCCCACGAGAACGCGTGCCTTCTGGGAACATCCACACCGAAACATCACTTTCTTTCATGCTGCTCACGACCTGATCGATAGTACCTTTTGCTTTAGAGCGATTCGCTCGGTCAATCAGAATGTTACCCGTAAGCCAGTAAAGCTGACCAAACAGTGGCATCCAAGCCAAGCTCTTTTTACCTACTGTCACAACTTTCGGAGTCACAGCCGCAGAAACAGTAAACATGTCCCAGTTGTTCTGGTGGTTAGCAATGTAAACATGTTGGCCGCGTGAATACGCATCTTCAGGGATACGCAACTCTAACTTAATCCCAAACACACGAGACATCTTGGCAAACAAACGGCCAAAAGTGAAAACGTGCTTAGGGTTTCTAGGGCTTAATAGGCAGTAACCACAACCACCAATAAACATAACAATCGCAAAGATAGCGACAGCAAATACACGTAACAGTGCAATCATTCTTGTTCTCCAGGAACCGGCTTTTGCCAGATACAGCTATTAATATCTCTCTTTCCATAAAGGGAAAATATGGTCATGAGAGTGATATAAAAAAGCCGAAACTCAGGTTTCGGCTCTCTTGATATCCAAGTTACCTGCGGTGCAGTTTAACTTGCCTAGCTCACTCGCTCAATATTTGCGCCAAGTGCAGCCAGTTTATTTTCGATTTTGTCGTAACCACGGTCGATATGGTAAATACGATCAACGACGGTTTCGCCTTTAGCAATGCAACCTGCAATAACCAAACTAGCCGAAGCTCGTAGATCGGTTGCCATCACTTGCGCACCGCTGAGTGACTCAACATCACCACAGATAACCGTATTGCCTTCGATCTCAGCTTTAGCGCCCATACGCATGAGTTCTGGTACGTGCATAAAGCGGTTTTCAAAGATAGTCTCTGTGATCACGCCGCCACCTTTCGCCATCATGTTCAGTAGCGTAAATTGAGCTTGCATATCCGTCGGAAAACCAGGATGTGGCGCAGTACGTACACTTACCGCTTTTAGCTCGCGGTCGGTCATATCAACGGAGATCCAGTCTTCCCCCGTTTCGACAAGCGCGCCAGCTTCTTCCAGCTTGGCGAGAACCGCTTCAAGCAAATGAGCATTAGTGTTGCGACATACCACTTTACCGCCAGATACTGCTGCTGCGACAAGGAATGTTCCCGTCTCAATACGGTCAGCAACCACGTTGTGTTTACAACCGCCTAGGCGCTCAACACCTTCAATCGTAATGGTATCTGTGCCAGCGCCAGAGATTTTTGCGCCAAGCTTATTTAGGAAATCAGCGGTATCGACGATTTCAGGCTCACGCGCAGCGTTATCTAGTGTTGTTGTGCCCTCCGCCAGCGCTGCGGCACACATGATGGTGATCGTCGCGCCTACGCTGACTTTATCCATCACGATGTGTGCGCCTTTTAGCCGACCATCCACTTCTGCTTTCACATAACCATCTTCTAATGTAATGGTTGCGCCAAGCTGCTCTAAACCAGAAATATGCAGATCCACAGGACGGGCACCAATGGCACAACCGCCTGGTAAAGAAACCTGACCTTGACCAAAGCGCGCCACCAAAGGACCTAAAGCCCAAATAGAAGCACGCATGGTTTTCACTAAATCATAAGGCGCGCAGTATTCTGTAATACTGCTTGGATCAACATGAACAGAGCCATTGCGGCTTACTTTCGCGCCTAAACGCTTAAGCAATTCCATGGTTGTGTCGATATCACGAAGGTGTGGTACGTTTGCCACTTCTACTGGCTCTTCCGCCAAGATAGACGCAAATAAAATCGGCAGTGCTGCGTTTTTTGCACCTGAAATGGTCACTTCACCAACTAGTGGTTTATCTGACCCAATAACTCGAAACTTTTCCATCAATAAACCTTAAAGCGACATCAATTTCTTATCACGAGCCCACTCTTCTGGTGTGAACGCTTTGATTGATAATGCGTGAATGTCGTTACGCTGGATGTATTCCATCAGAGGAGCATAAATTAGCTGCTGCTTCTTAACGCGGCTCATTCCATCGAAACAAGCATCAACAGCAACCACTTCATAGTGGCTACCTTCACCTTTCACATGCACTTCTTGAAGGTTTAGTGCTTCTTCTAATAACTGTTGTACTTTTGCGCTATCCACAATTTACCCCTGATAATTCTGTATGTGTTTGGCCACTAAAGATTCAACATTGCTCAGTTGAAACAAAGTGCGCAGTTGCGCCGGCACGAAACTGAGCATTATATGACAGTTTTGCTTTTTTGCATGCTCTAATAAGTGGATTAACATCACCATTCCTGCAGAGTCGACTCGCTCTATCTCTTTT
The DNA here is from genome assembly GCF_015163535.1 of Vibrio sp. OPT46. Lineage (NCBI taxonomy): Bacteria > Pseudomonadati > Pseudomonadota > Gammaproteobacteria > Vibrionales > Vibrionaceae > Vibrio > Vibrio sp. OPT46. Next base: position 21,319 of record NZ_JADDYG010000074.1, read on the forward strand.
AGCGAGCATTCCAGCTCCGATTGAGCAGGTTGCCATTGCTGTGCATACGCCCACAATGAAGGCACTGTATCTCTATCAAGTGCCCCTGTTAGCTTAAGAATGTTTTGATCCAATTGCCACTGAGCGGGAGTCTGGGCCATTATTTCTTCGCCTCGAAGCGGATCGGTTCTGCGGCCAATTTTTCTAGGTCTTTAGCAACAGATAGAATACCTTCTTGACGAATTTTACTGTTCCATTCGGATTGTTTACTAGAAAGCAAACTAATGCCCTCTGCAATCATATCGAATGCTTCCCACTCACCAGACTGGTTGTCTTTACGCAGTTTAAACTCAAGTTTGATGTTTGGACGCGGAGTATCGATGATATCAACTTTAATGCTTGTAATACGCTTAGAGTCATCAATGCTAGGCTCAGGACCAAACTCAATTTTTTGGTCAGAGTATTGCGTCAACACTTGTGCATAAGACGCAATCAGGTACGCACGAAATGCATCGATAAACTCAAGTACATCTTCACGCTTAGCACCTTTTAAGTTTGGACCAAGAAGTTTTAACCCTGCATAGCGGTAGTTGACGTAAGGCATTAGCTCTTCTTCAACGATCACTTTAAGTAAATTTGGATCTTGTTTGATTTTCGGCTGTTCGGCTTTCAATCTTTCGAACGTGACTTCAGCTACCTGCTTCATCATCTTATAAGGTTCAGTTTTATCCACCTCTGCTGCTGTTGCTCCAAAGACGCTAAACACAGCACAAACTGAAAGTAGTAATCTCGCTAACATAGTTATTCCTTACTTGAGTCGTCTGAACCACCTACGCTGTATAGTACTTGACCAATTAAGTCTTCAAGCACAAGCGCCGATTTGGTGTCTTCGATGGTATCACCATCCACTAGCATGACTTCATCATCAAAAACGAAGCCAGGTACTAAACCAATGTATTGCTCACCAATCAGGCCAGATGTCAAAATTTGTACGCTCGACGTTTCTGGGAACTGATTGTATTTGCTATTGATAGATAGTGTTACAACTGGCAATAAGTTGTCTGGGTTAAGCGAAATACTACTTACTCGACCAATCACAACGCCCCCCACTTTTACGGGAGAACGAACTTTTAAACTGCCAATATTATCGAACTCGGCTTTGAGGGTATAAGTATCACCAGAGCCAATGCTTTTTACGTCAGCAACTTGAAAAATTATCACAAGAATCGCGCAAATTCCCGCTAATACAAAGCTGCCAACCCATAATTCAGTTTTACGTGTTTGTTGCATGATTAATTCCCAAACATCAATGCGGTCAGTACAAAGTCTAATCCTAGTACTGCTAAAGAAGAATGCACAACAGTGCGCGTAGTTGCTCGGCTGATCCCTTCCGATGTTGGAATAGCATCATAACCGTTAAATAGAGCGACCCAAGTAACCGTAATTGCAAACGCAAAACATTTGATCATACTGTTACCAATGTCTTGCCCTAGCTCAACAGAGGACTGCATCGCTGACCAAAAACTGCCGTGATCAACGCCTTTCCAGTCAACACCAACAAGCTGAGCGCCCCAAATTCCCACAGCCATGAAAATCATAGCCAGTAAAGGCATTGAGATAACCCCAGCCCAAAACCGTGGTGCAATCACTCGTTTCAATGGGTCTACCGCCATCATTTCAAGGCTAGACAGTTGTTCCGTTGCTTTCATTAGACCTATCTCTGCGGTTAACGCAGAACCGGCACGACCAGCAAACAAAAGTGCAGTAACAACGGGTCCTAATTCACGGAGTAACGAAAGCGCTACCATTTGCCCCAAACTGCCTTCTGCGCCGTAATCCACCAACACAACATAGCCTTGTAGACTCAAAACCATTCCAATGAACAGACCAGATACGACGATGATCGCCAGCGACTGAACACCAACAGAATAAAGTTGCTTAACAAGCAGAGGAAAGCTTCTGATCGGTTGTGGCTTAGAAAATAGCGCCCCAATCAACATGAAAGTCGCACGACCAAATGCTCCGCAAATAGAAAGCGTGCGTCGACCCAGCGAGGCGACAAAGTGAATGAAGTTATCGACCATCAAATAAGTCCTTTTCGATACTTTGAGAAGGGAAACGAAACGGTACAGGACCGTCGGCATCACCTTGTAAGAACTGCTGGACACGAGGATCAGAGTTTTGAGTCAGCTCTTCTGGCGTACCATAGGCGATGATTTTTCCATCGGCCATCAGGTATACCCAGTCAGCAATACTCATGACTTCAGGTACGTCGTGAGAAACCACAATAGAGGTCAAACCTAACGCTTGGTTTAGATTGCTAATTAGCTCAACCAAAACGCCCATAGTGATTGGGTCTTGCCCCACGAACGGCTCATCGTACATGATCAGGTCAGGGTCAAGTGCGATTGCACGAGCCAAAGCAGCGCGTCTTGCCATACCACCTGAAAGCTCACTCGGCATTAATTGCGCCGCGCCGCGTAGACCGACAGCTTCGAGCTTGAGTAACACCATGGTGCGAATCAAATCTTCCGATAAATCGGTATGCTCTCTCAATGGAAAGGCGACATTATCAAAAACATTCAAATCAGTGAATAAAGCCCCTGACTGGAACAACATGCTCATTTTCTTTCGAGCATGGTAGAGTTTTTTACGCGAGAGAGAGGGAATATTGTCTCCATCAAACCAGATCTCTCCTTGCTCGGGATACAACTGACCACCAATCAAACGCAGCAGTGTTGTTTTACCAATTCCCGATGGTCCCATAATGGCCGTCACTTTGCCCTCAGGAACATGCAGATCAATATCATCAAAGATCATGCGTTCTCCCCGTGAAAAAGTGAGGTTGTTCACGGTGACTAAATCGTTGTTCGACATATCATCTCTTCTACTGTAGGAGCGTTGCAACTCACGGAATCATCAAGCAGATACTCATCGGAGTTGAATTCTACGTTTAATAAAGTAACGTCGGTACATTTATTAGGCTGCAATCATAAGCACATTGGCGTTGAATTTAAAGCACTGTTCAATTAAATAAAGTCGACTATATCCCTGCAATTTCTCATGGTTTATGACCTAATTAGCACGAAGTGTTTAAATCCTAGACCAGAATTGCTCATTTAAATGAGTGAGATTTACATACATTTTCGTTACTAACCTTTAATTTATTCTTCGT
>NZ_JADDYG010000074.1:24482-38378 GCF_015163535.1 Vibrio sp. OPT46
GTATATCCCTGCAATTTCTCATGGTTTATGACCGAATTAGCACGAAGTGTTTAAATCCTAGACCAGAATTGCTCATTTAAATGAGTGAGATTTACATACATTTTCGTTACTAACCTTTAATTTATTCTTCGTTTATCTTCCATTTTAGGCCGCAAAAGGTCAAAATTAGCGGTTATTCATTTTACTTATTTAATACTTAGGAATTCTCATGCTCGAAGCCGTTGCGTTGCTTATAGTCGGTCTTGTTTTGCTTGTTTGGAGTGCAGATAAACTTGTTTTTGGCTCTGCAGCGATAGCCCGCAACGTCGGTATTTCCCCGCTTGTCATCGGCATGACAATCCTTGCGATGGGCTCATCCGCCCCTGAGATGATGGTATCTGCAACCGCTGCTTGGGATGGCAAAACAGATACAGCGGTGGGTAACGTATTAGGCTCAAACATAGCGAACATTGCGTTAATCCTAGGTATTACAGCGCTGATCAAGCCTTTGTCGATTAGCTCCGCCGTCATCCGCCGAGAACTTCCACTCATGATAGCCGTAACCGTACTCGCTGGTATTCTGCTTTGGAATAGCCATCTCGGTTTTTATGAGGGTGTCTTATTGTTTGTACTCTTTGGGGCATTTTTATTTGCTATGTTGCAAATCAGCCGCAAAGAGCAAAAATCAGGTGATGTTTTTCTTGATGACCAAGAGTCAGAGATCCCAGAAGGCGTCAGTAACCCTAAAGCAATCATGTGGGTGGTTATTGGCTTGATACTGCTTCCTTTGGCAGCCAGCATGCTGGTTGATAACGCGGTAATTATTGCTAAACACTTTGGTATGAGCGACCTTGTTATCGGTCTAACTATTATCGCCATTGGCACTAGCCTGCCAGAACTAGCCGCATCACTTGCGGGAGTTTTAAAGGGTGAAGACGACATGGCTGTCGGTAACATTATCGGTTCGAATGTGTTTAACATTCTGGCGGTAATGGGGATTCCTGGCATCATTAATCCATCGGTGCTCAGTGAGTACGCGATGGGACGTGACTTCTGGGTCATGTTAGGCGTTTCATTGTTACTTGTCGCGATGTGTTTGGGTAAATCACGCAGTATTAACCGTATTGAAGGTGCCATCTTGTTTGTGTGCTTCTTAGGTTACCAAGTGTACTTATTCGCAAACATGACCGCTTAATTACCACGATCAATAAGTAGAGATCTGATATGTCCAATCAATTTGATTTTCGCGCTGCTGCTAAACAAGTTCTTGATATCGAAGTTGCTGCTCTGCAAGAGCTAGATACCTACTTTGATGATCAATTTGAAAAAGCGTGTGAACTTATCCTTTCCAACAACGGCAAAGTTGTCGTTATGGGTATTGGCAAGTCAGGCCATATTGGTAACAAGATTGCCGCCACTCTGGCAAGCACTGGGACTTCGGCGTTTTTCGTTCATCCAGGCGAAGCCGCACATGGTGACTTGGGTATGATTAGCCCTGGTGACATTGTGCTGGCAATTTCTAACTCTGGTGAATCAAACGAAATTCTGTCTCTATTTCCAGTATTAAAGCGCCTGAATATTAAGATCATCAGCATGACAGGTAAGCCAGAATCAAATATGGCCAAGCTGTCTGACTTACACCTGCAAATTACGGTACCTCAAGAAGCTTGTCCGTTAGGCCTGGCGCCAACTAGCAGTACGACTGCCACATTAGTGATGGGAGATGCATTAGCCGTAGCTCTGCTTCAAGCTCGTGGTTTTTCTGCCGAAGATTTTGCCCTATCTCACCCAGGTGGTGCACTGGGGAGAAAACTGCTACTTAAGTTGTCTGATATTATGCACTTTGGAGAAGCGTTACCTAAAGTTTCTCCTGACGCATTAATTCGCGATGCCCTGCTTGAAATTTCAGAAAAGGGGTTAGGCATGACAGCCATCGTCGATGAGCACGATGCTATGCTTGGTATATTCACCGATGGTGATTTACGTCGTACCTTAGACAAGCGTATCGATATTCATACGACGGCAATTGGCGAGGTCATGACGACAAACCCAACCACAGCACACCCTGATATGCTGGCGGTTGAAGGTTTGAACTTGATGCAGAATAAAAACATTAACGCTCTGATTTTATGTAAAGACGAAAAAATTGTGGGTGCACTGAACATGCACGATTTACTAAAAGCTGGCGTGATGTAATATCAGCACAAACATTTAAATCATTTATTAGACGAATAAAGGCAATGGTCAGGGAAGTACTGAGCTAAACGATAGGCCTTCATTATATGAGTTTTACTCGCCTTATTTATTTGCTCTTGATCTTCGTTGTAGCGTGGTGCGGTTATTACCTACTAACCCCTAAAGGCAACGACGCAATTCAAGTAGCACCAGATTCTGAACTGCCCATGTTCAGTGGTTCTGGATTAGAAAACATCACCTACGGTGAAGATGGTGTCCGCAGTTACATCATTCGCTCCACTAACTTAGACCATTATGCTAAGAGTGGAGATACTATTTTTAATAACCCGACTTTGATGGTTTACCGTGAAGGTAGCGTCATTGAATGGAAGGTGACTGCCACAAGAGCAGTGTTAGATGAAGACCAAGTTTTGACTTTATATGACAAAGTCTTAATGCAAAATCTTCTGCCTGGTGCGAGTTTTGATACCATGGCAACAGACAAATTGGTCATTAATCTAACCAATCGTGATTTTAAAGCTGACCAACAAGTGATGTTGGTTGGACCACAATTTGAAACTACTGGAGGCGCAATGCAAGGCAACTTAAAACAGCATACTGCGACTCTGACAGATGAAGTTCAAGGTCGATATGAAACCGTTACACCTTAGCCTACTGGCACTGGTATTGGCGGCGCCTCAAGCGCTGGCACTCAAGTCGGATACTCAACAGCCGGTTTACATAAACTCTGACACCCAACAGGTGGATATGAAGAGTAACCAGGTTGTTTTTGAAGGCGATGTATCTCTTAAGCAAGGGAGCATCAATATCGATGCTGATAGAATCGTGGTAACTCGCGATCCTAAAACCGAAGCAATTAAACAGATTCAAGCATTTGGTAAACCTGCGAAGTTTTCTCAGCTGATGGACGATGGTAAAACACTTAGTGGTCAAGCTACGGAGCTGGATTACCGTATTTCTACAGACGAACTGACCATGAAAGGTCAAGCGCAGCTGGCGCAAGACAACAACACCATCAAAGGTTCTTCGATTCGTTACCAAATTGGTAAACAAAAGCTAGTCGCAGATAGCTCTAAGGAAGAGCGCGTTACGACCATTTTGCAACCCAATCAGATAGAGAACTAATATGGCAGTACTGAGCGCGAAAAACTTGGCGAAAAGCTACAAAAAACGCAAAGTCGTCACTGATGTTAGCTTAGAAGTTGAATCTGGTCAGATTGTTGGGCTACTCGGTCCAAACGGTGCGGGTAAAACCACCTCGTTTTACATGATTGTCGGCTTAGTACCTCGTGATGAGGGCACCATTACCATTGACGACAATGACATCAGTATTTTACCGATGCATAGCCGTTCACGCCTTGGCATTGGCTATCTTCCGCAAGAAGCGTCGATTTTCCGTAAGCTTTCAGTAGAAGATAACATCATGGCCGTACTTGAAACTCGTCAAGAAATGACGAGGGAAGAGCGCCAAGATAAACTGGAAGATTTGTTGGAAGAATTCCACATCCAGCACATCAGAACCAGTGCTGGTATGGCACTATCAGGGGGTGAACGACGCAGGGTGGAAATCGCTCGAGCTTTAGCGGCCAACCCTCAGTTCATTTTATTGGATGAACCTTTCGCTGGTGTTGACCCAATTTCGGTTAATGACATCAAGAAAATCATTGAGCATCTGCGCGATCGTGGTCTCGGAGTGTTAATCACTGACCATAATGTACGTGAAACACTGGACGTATGTGAAAAAGCCTATATCGTGAGCCAAGGGCACCTAATTGCATCGGGAACTCCGGCAGAAGTTCTCAATAATGAACAGGTGAAACAAGTTTATCTCGGCGAACAATTCCGTCTATGATTATATTAGGAACGGTAAGATTCTGAGCATTACAAGGTAAGTAACACTGAATGAAACCTTCATTACAACTCAAGCTAGGTCAGCAGTTAGCCATGACGCCACAGTTGCAGCAAGCGATTCGCTTATTGCAATTGTCGACACTCGATCTTCAACAAGAAATCCAAGAAGCGTTGGACTCAAACCCATTATTGGAAGTTGAAGAAGGCCAAGACGAGCCTCTAGCAAACGGTGAAGATAAGTCAGCGGTCGAGGCTGCTGATAGCAACAGTGCTAGCGAACCAACAGAAATTGACGTTCCAGATAGCTCCGATGTGATAGAGAAATCAGAAATTAGCTCTGAACTTGAAATCGACACGACTTGGGATGACGTCTACAGCGCGAATACTGGTAGCACTGGCTTAGCTCTTGATGATGATATGCCCGTCTACCAGGGCGAAACCACTGAATCATTACATGATTACCTCATGTGGCAGCTTGACCTAACACCATTCAGTGAAACCGACCGCACGATTGCATTAGCGATTATTGACGCTGTTGACGACTACGGCTATTTAACTTTGTCGCCTGAAGAGATTCATGAGAGCTTCGATAATGAAGAGATAGAGTTAGACGAAGTAGAAGCCGTTCGTAAACGCATTCAACAATTCGATCCTCTTGGCGTTGCATCGCGTAACTTACAAGAATGTTTGTTACTGCAACTGACGACCTTCCCAGAAGACACGCCATGGCTTGCTGAAGCCAAAATGATACTTGCGGATCATATTGATCACCTAGGCAACCGTGACTACAAGCTCGTCATCAAAGAGACTAAGCTGAAAGAAGCCGATCTGCGTGAAGTCTTAAAGCTTATCCAACAGTTAGATCCTCGTCCAGGTAGTCGCATCACTCCTGATGATACCGAGTACGTAATTCCAGACGTATCCGTTTTTAAAGACAATGGCAAATGGACCGTTTCTATAAACCCGGATAGCGTGCCAAAATTAAAAGTAAATCAACAATATGCTCAATTAGGCAAAGGTAATAGCGCGGATAGCCAGTACATCCGCAGCAATTTGCAAGAGGCAAAATGGTTAATTAAGAGCTTAGAGAGTAGAAACGAGACGCTACTCAAAGTTGCAAGATGTATTGTTGAACATCAACAAGATTTCTTCGAGTATGGTGAGGAAGCCATGAAGCCAATGGTACTCAATGATGTCGCTTTGGCTGTGGACATGCATGAATCCACGATTTCTCGTGTAACAACGCAAAAATTTATGCATACACCACGTGGTATTTTTGAATTGAAGTACTTCTTCTCTAGCCATGTTAGTACTGACAACGGCGGAGAATGTTCGTCAACAGCAATTCGTGCACTCATTAAAAAACTGGTCGCAGCAGAGAATACTGCCAAACCACTGAGTGATAGCAAGATTGCTGCTCTTCTGGCTGACCAAGGGATTCAGGTCGCAAGACGTACGATAGCCAAATATCGCGAATCCTTGGGAATTGCCCCTTCAAGTCAGCGTAAACGCCTATTATAAGGCACTAACTGAAAAGGAAAGTCTATGCAAATCAATATTCAAGGCCATCACGTTGATCTTACCGATTCAATGCAAGACTATGTAAATTCTAAGTTTCAGAAGCTCGAAAGGTTCTTCGACCATATCAATCAAGTGCATGTTGTACTAAAAGTTGAAAAAATTACTCAAATCGCGGAAGCTACGCTTCACATAAATCAAGGCGAAATCCACGCATCAGCCGATGACGAAAATATGTATGCCGCGATCGATTCGCTGGTAGATAAATTGGTTCGCCAACTTAATAAGCACAAAGAAAAACTAAACAGTCATTAATCATGCAACTGAGCGAAATACTGTCATTGGACTGCACCAAAAGTGCGGTCCACTGCACGAGTAAAAAACGCGCCCTTGAAATGATCAGCCGTATCGTGGCTGATCAAACGGGCCAAGATTCTACCGAGCTGTTCGAATGCATGCTCAATAGAGAAAAAATGGGCAGTACCGGTATCGGAAACGGTATTGCGATCCCTCACGCGAGAATGCAATCAAGCGACAAGGCCATTGCTGTCTTACTGCAATGTGATGAAGCAATCGAATTTGATGCGATTGACAATCGACCTGTCGATCTTCTTTTTGCGCTCCTTGTACCAGAAGAACAGTGCAAAGAGCACCTCAAGACTCTATCCTCTATGGCAGAACGTCTGAGCGATAAGCAAGTATTAAAACTACTGCGTAATGCTCAGAGTGATGAAGAACTTTACGACATCATGATTCACCAATAAGCAGGACTAACTCCATGCGACTAATCGTTGTTAGCGGGCACTCAGGTGCCGGTAAAAGTATTGCGCTTCGTGTACTGGAAGACTTAGGTTACTACTGTGTTGATAACCTGCCAGTTAACTTGCTGGACGCATTTGTTCATTCTGTTGCTGACAGCAAACAGAATGTTGCAGTCAGCATTGATATTCGTAATATTCCTAAAAAGCTAAAAGAACTGACGAGTACACTAGAACAGTTAAAAACTGAGCTTGATGTGACCATGCTTTTCTTGGACGCCAATAAAGAAACGCTACTCAAACGCTACAGCGAAACACGCCGAATTCACCCGTTATCTTTAGGTGGCACCTCCCTCTCGCTCGATCAAGCCATCGAGCGTGAGAAACAAATTTTGACGCCACTCAAAGCGCATGCAGATCTGGTCCTAAATAGTAGTGGGCAGTCTTTGCATGAATTGAGTGAAACCGTGCGTATGCGCGTTGAAGGCAGAGATCGCAAAGGGCTCGTTATGGTATTTGAGTCTTTTGGTTTTAAATACGGCCTGCCTTCCGATGCCGATTACGTATTTGACGTTCGCTTCTTACCTAACCCACATTGGGAACCAGCACTACGCCCGCTTACAGGTCTGGATGCTCCTATCGCCGCATTTTTAGAGCAACACCAATCGGTGTTAAGTTTGAAATATCAAATTGAAAGCTTTATAGAGAATTGGTTACCTCTGCTTGAGAAAAACAACCGCAGCTACCTGACCGTTGCAATCGGTTGTACTGGTGGTAAGCACCGCTCGGTGTACTTAACTCAGCAAATCGGTGAATACTTCGCCAACAAAGGACACCAAGTACAAATTCGCCATACCTCACTAGAGAAAAACGCTAAGGAGTAGCCGTGGAGTTAAGTCGTAAAGTATTGATTCAAAACCGCCTTGGCTTACATGCTCGTGCAGCAGTCAAACTGGTCGAACTGGCACAGAGCTTTGAAGCGGTCATCACCATCGACAATGAAGAAGACAAAACCGCCACAGCAGACAGCGTAATGGGCCTGTTAATGCTAGAGTCCGCTCAAGGACAATACGTCACGATCCACGCAACGGGTGGGCAAGCGGAAGAAGCACTGGATGCCGTTTGCCACTTGATCGAAGATAAATTTGATGAAGGCGAGTAGTTTACTCGCTTTTTTCTTACCTCCCATTATCTTTCTCTTCCCTGACCTAATAAATAAATTTGCTTAGTATCATAAGTTGTTATTAAAAGGCGCCTAGAATTAAGTTATTATTCAACGCATTGTAAATATCAGGAATTGGGAGGAATGAATGGCAGAGCAAATTGAATTCGACCAAGCTCACCAAGCCCTCCAAGAAGTCACAGAAGCGCTAGAAAATGGTCGCTTCGTCCATGTTCGTCGTCAATTACAGGACATGGAACCTGAGGATATCGCTCACCTTTTAGAAGCCTCCCCACGGAAGAGCCGTGAAGTTCTTTGGCAACTCACCGACCCTGAAGATTATGGTGAAATCCTTGACGAGCTGAACGAAGACGTCAAAGACAGCCTCGTATCCAAAATGGCACCAGAAGCGCTTGCAGAAGCGACAGAAGGCATGGATACCGATGACGTGGCTTACGTACTGCGTAGCTTGCCTGACAACCTGTCACGCGAAGTCCTGTCGCAAATGGACTCCTCTGACCGTCTACGGGTCGAAACCGCCCTATCCTACCCAGAAGACACTGCGGGTGGACTGATGAACACCGACGTCATCACAATTCGTGGTGACGTCGATGTGGACGTAGTTTTGCGTTATCTACGTATGAAAGGCGAGCTTCCAGAAGCTACGGATGCCCTGTATGTGATCGATGAAGAGAGTAAGCTCATCGGTGAACTGCCGATCACGACGCTTATTACCACTCAGCCAGACGTAAAAATCATTGATGTAATGGAAGACGCGGACGAGGCCATCACCGTCGATACTAGCGACTCAGATGTTGCGAGTCTGTTCGAACGCCGTAATTGGGTATCTGCACCTGTTGTTGATGAAAACTTGCATTTGGTCGGTCGTATCACCATCGATGACGTGGTTGATGTTATTCGTGAAGACGCGGAACACTCGATGATGAGTATGGCGGGTATGGACGATGACGAAGATACTTTCGCGCCTGTTGTAAAATCAGCTCGCAAACGCAGTATCTGGCTTGGCGCTAACGTATTAGCCGCCCTTGCTGCTGCTTCCGTTTCTAATATGTTTGAGGCCACATTAGATCAAATGGCGGCCATTGCAGTATTGATGACGATTGTTCCGTCCATGGGTGGTGTCGCTGGTAACCAAACCGTCGCACTAGTGATTCGTGGTCTTGCTCTTGGTCATATCGGTGACTCAAACAAACGCGAACTGTTAATGAAAGAAGCTTCGATCGGCTTACTCAACGGTATCATGTGGGCGCTGATTATTGGTGGTATTGTTGTTGCTTGGAAAGGTAACTGGATGCTCGGAGGAATCATTTCCGCCGCCATGCTGACCAACTTATTGGTCGCAGGTATTGCAGGAGTAACGATTCCAATCCTATTGAAAAAAATGAACATCGATCCTGCTTTAGCTGGTGGTATGGCATTAACAACGGTGACGGATGTGATTGGTTTATCTGTCTTCTTAGGGCTTGCCACAATACTGATTACCTAACAGAAAAAACGAAAAAGCCTGATGAACACATCAGGCTTTTTTGATTCTGAATTGCTAGAAAAGCTTATTCACCCGCCACTTTCATGGTATCCAGTAGGATAGAGCCCGTTTGGATTTGTGAGCGCGTTTCAATATCACTACCAACCGCCACAATCTTGGTGAACATGTCTTTTAGATTACCTGCGATGGTAATTTCTGATACTGGGTATTGGATTTCGCCATTCTCAACCCAGAAGCCTGCGGCACCGCGAGAGTAATCCCCCGTTACCACGTTCACACCTTGTCCCATGACTTCTGTCACTAGAAGACCAGTACCGAGCTCTTTAAGCATTTGTTCGAAGTTTTGGCCTGTCGACTTCACGTACCAGTTATGAATCCCACCAGCGTGACCTGTCGGCGTCATCTTCATTTTACGTGCGGCATAACTGGTTAACAGATAAGTTGCTAGCACACCGTCGGTAATGATCTCACGGTCTTGAGTGTACACACCTTCACTATCGAATGGACTTGATGCCAAACCACGCAATACATGCGGACGTTCTGAGATATTGAACCATTCAGGAAGCACTTGTTTGCCTAGATGGTCAAGTAAGAAAGAAGATTTTCGGTACAGGTTACCACCGCTGATCGCCATAACGAGATGGCCAATCAAGCCTGTCGCAACATCAGCCGCAAACATGATTGGGTATTGACCTGTTTTTAGACGCTGCGCATCTAAGCGGTTAACCGTATTCTCTGCCGCCTTACGACCCACCGTTTCTGGGGTCCATAAGTCATCACGATGACGTGCCACGGTGTAGCTGTAATCACGTTCCATCTCGCCGTTTTGACCAACGCCAATTACACAACAGCTAGTACTATGGCGGCTAGACGCATAACTAGCTAATAAGCCATGGCTATTGCCATACACTTTCACGCCGTAATGACTATCATAACTCGCGCCATCACTTTGTTTGATTGCACTGTTATAACTTAGCGCCTCTTTTTCTGCTGCAATCGCCACATTGGCAGCATAGTCTGGATCGGGTGCGTCAGGGTGGAAAAGATCAAGCTCAGGGATATCTTGCACCATGTATTCTTTTGCTGCAGGGCCTGCAAATGGGTCTTCAGATGTGTAATGTGCAATATCTAGCGCCGCAATAACGGTTTGCTCGATTGCCGCTTCACTTAAATCAGACGTGGAAGCACTGCCTTTGCGTTGACCTCGGTAAACGGTAATGCCCAGCGCACCATCGCTGTTGAACTCGACATTCTCTACTTCACCCATACGAGTTGAAACACTTAAACCAGTGCTTTTAGTAATTGCGACTTCGGCGGCGTCAGATTTTGCCGATGCAAGCTTTAAGGCTCTTGCGACGGCTTGCTCTAGCTCGGTACGTTGCTCAGCAACCTGCTGTTTAATATCCATTGTCTTTCACATCTTGTCTTTGATGAACAATAGGATAACAAGAATTTCGCTTTCTCCCCATGATTCTTGTTAAAATAGTCATAATATTAATCAAAACACAGGCAACTGAAATGGCACGTAAGAATCAAAAAGCGCCATGGGAACCAGAAGAAGAGATCATCTGGGTAAGTAAATCCGAGATGAAGCGAGACATGGAAGAACTGCAAAAGCTAGGTGAGGAGCTTGTCGGCCTCAAACCTTCAGTTCTAGAAAAGTTTCCATTGAGCGAAGATTTGCGAGAAGCAATTGCTGACGCGCAACGCTTTAAAAATGAAGCGCGTCGTCGCCAATTACAACGTATTGGTAAATTGATGCGTTACGAAGATCCAGAGCCAATCCAAGCCGCACTGGATAAAATTCGTAATAAGCACTCTCAATTAACGGCGGTATTCCACAAACTTGAAGCGTTGCGTGATCGCGTAGTGGAAGAAGGTGACAAAGCCATTGATGACGTAATGGAAATGTACCCAGAAGCGGATCGTCAGCGTCTACGCCAACTTGCTCGCCAAGCAGCGAAAGAGAGAAAAGCTGGGAAACCAGCAAAAGCGTACCGCGAAATCTTTCAGATCCTTAAAGGTCTAAACGAAGAAGAGTTTTAATTCGAGGGCTCACGCAATGAGCATTCGATTTAAACGCAAAAAGCAGACGTCAATGTCTGCTTTTTTTATCTTTGGTTTTACAGTCAGCGTTACACTAAGCGATTAACGCGGTCTCCGCGATCGAAAGCGTTAATGTTATCAATCAGGATTTCCGCTAAACGTTGGATAGATGAGTCGCTGCCCCATGCAACATGCGGTGTCAGTAACAAATTAGGTAAACTCATATTGGCAATCAGCGGATTGCTCTCATCAGCCGGTTCTTGTGTAAAAACATCAAAACCAGCCGCTGCAATTTCTTGCTGTTTTAAGGCATCCACCAGTGCGCTCTCATCCACCAAACCTCCACGCCCTGTATTAATCAAAATGGCGTTGGACTTCATTTGTTTCAACTCTGCTTGACCAATTAAATTCTGAGTATGATCGTTGAGCGGGCAATGCAAAGTCAGCGCATCGGAGCGTTTTAATACTTCCTCAAACGACACATAACCTGGTCTACATTCTGCCGCCCCTTTACGCTCAGAAAACAACACGGTCATTCCTAACGCTTGAGCCAGATTCGCCGTCGCTTGCCCTAGTGCCCCACTACCAACAACACCTAACGTGCTACCACCAATATCCCCGATTGGGTGAGTAAAAAAACAAAACTGCTGGTTACGCTGCCACTCACCTGCGGCAATATCTTGGTGGTACCCAAATAAATTTCGTCTTAAAGCGAATAACATTGCCATCACGTGCTCGGGCACCGAACGCGTCGCGTAACCACGTACATTAGCAACCGCAATACCATTATTAGCACAGTAGTTCACATCGACGTTGTTAAAACCAGTTGCGGCAACCGCGATCATCCGTAATTTTGGTAGTTGCTCTAATACATGTTGGTCAAGCACGACTTTATTGCTAATCACGATATCGGCATCTGCTAACCTTTCTATTACCTGCCCAGGCGCAGTTAGGTCGTACTCACGCCAGTGGTGCGGAAAGCCAGGTCGTGGGATCTCAATATGTTCTGGGATGGTCGCTCGGTCTAAAAATACGATGCTTGGCAAAGACATAACAACTCCTTGTTCACGGCTGAAAGACAGGATACATCAACCACAGTAACGAAATAGCCAAAAATAGCGAACTAGAAAGAACCGTTGTTGAGTGCAATTGGCATTAAGGGTGTGGCAACGTTTTATAATCAGGCAATGTACGCTCTGGCGAAAAATAGTTAAAGATCATCGCCTCGGCTTCAGAATAAAAGTCACAGGGTACAAAAATACTGCTCAGCTGACCCGTAGCTGGATGATAAAAACTTAGCTCCGCAGCGTGCAACTCTAAACGTTCTGAAAACTGATACGCCTCTTCGCTTGCATAAAACTCATCACCCACAATCGCATGACCAATCGCCATCAAATGCACGCGTAACTGATGCGATCGACCAGTAATGGGCAGTAGTCGCACAACGGTCGTATGGGTGCCATCAGGGTGCACTTCACGCTTCACTACTTGGAATAAAGTTTGAGATGGTTTGCCGTCGTCAAAACATACTTTTTGTCGTGGACGATTTGGCCAATCACAAATTAATGGAAGATCAATATTCCCTTCTTGCGGCTCAACATGCCCCCACACACGTGCGTAATACACCTTGTGAGTGAGGCGATATTGGAACTGCTTTTTTAATGCTCGCTCCGCGGGTTTGTTTTTCGCCAGCAACATCAACCCTGATGTCGACATATCCAAGCGATGCACAACTTGAATTTCTGGGTGCAACTCTTTGAGGCGGCTCCACATGCTGTCGTAATGCTCTGCAAGGCGACCAGGGACAGACAGCAGCCCTGATGGCTTATTCACTGCCAGAATGTCGTCATCCTCAAAAACGATATCAACCCAAGGGTCGGTGGGAGGGGTATATTCAAGCATTGCCATGGGAGATCTCTACAAAATAAAAACGCCGCGATTATATACCCAAATAGCACCCAGATGCAGGATTCTGAAGAAAAGTTCAACCCAATAAAACAAAGTCAATCCTTTAGCATAAAAACTAAAAATAGCACGTTGTAAATTTAGTTTGACAACAAGACGCATAACTGAATAGAGTGCTAGATGCACACAGCATGGTATTCGCAAAGAATACTTAAAATAAATACACCAAAACACAGCATTTAAAAGACATTACCGTTGCGCAGTATAGGGCGATCGCTCAGCTTGTCATGTACTGCGGTATGTATCTCTTTAGAAAGATACATAAGATAAAAAGGACAATAAGCAATGGACTCCGCCGTTATAGATAAACCCCAATCCAAACTTTCCTTATTTTTTCGTTCGCTAGGCCCCGGCATATTAATGGCATCTGCTGCGGTCGGTGGCTCTCACCTCGTGGCATCAACCAAGGCTGGTGCGATTTATGGTTGGCAATTGGCTGCACTGATTCTGCTCGTAAACCTGTTTAAATACCCTTTTTTCCGAGCGGGCGTACAGTACACCATGGGGACAGGGCTGACCTTGGTTGAGGGCTACGCGAAATTAGGTCGGCCTTATCTATGGCTATTTCTATTTCTGAGCGTGGTATCGGCCGTCATCAATACCGCCGCTTTGTTGATGTTTAGCGCTAGCTTGCTGGGCTACTTCATTCCGTTTTCACTATCAATGGCATCACTCAGTATCATTGTGATTGTCACCTGCCTGATTATATTATTTGCTGGCCATTACAAAGCGCTCGATACGCTATCTAAGGTGATCATGTCGGTGTTAACCATCGCGACTTTACTCGCTGTTTCTATCGCCGTTGGTAACCCTGTTGAGCAAGTAGCCAACTTCGAGCCGCCATCACCTTGGTCTATTGCGGCTATTGGTTTTATCGTCGTGACAATGGGGTGGATGCCTGCACCGATTGAGAT